>CADCTO010000197.1 GCA_902805585.1 uncultured Armatimonadota bacterium
CGTTGTGGACGTCGAGGGTGGCGGTCCAGCGGTAGCGGGCGCCGGCGCGGCCCTTCATGACCTTGATCTCGAGCTGGGGCTGGTCGAAGCGCTGGGTGGCGGAGAGCTCGCGCCCGTCGTCGCTGGGCGACTCGTTGGGCGTGTGCGTGTTGCCCCAGTCCTGCCGGCCGCCCTGGCCGCCCAGGTCCCAGGGGGAGTAGTCGGCGCCGGTGCCGTTCCACCAGGTGCGCACGATGGTTTTCCTGGGCAGGCGGGTCAGGTCCTCGGGGTGGTTGCGGTGGTAGCCCGGCGCGTTGGGCAGGGTCGATCCATCCGAAAATTGGAGGTAGCGCGGGTCCCGTGCGGAGATGACTACGAAGCCGGGGCCGGCGCTCGCCTCCGTACAGGTGAAGGACACGGGGCCGCCGTCGCGGGTGCCGTCCTTGTCCTGTACGGTGACGCGGCCCGAGTAGACTCCGGCGCGGGAGGGGGCGAACCGGATGAAGAACCCTGCCTCGCCGGTGGGCGTGAAGCCTTTTCCTGCGGGCGTCATGCGCTCCATATAGAACGCGGGGATGCTGAACGCCTGTCCGCCAGGTCCGACCATGTCGGCACGCACAGAAACGCCCTCACCGCGGCCGTACAGGTTGTTCTCGTAGGGCAGGTAGACGTTGGCGCCGGGCGCCACGCGCACCGACGGAAGCGCGACCTCCACCCGGGCATACCGGGGAACCTGAGCGAATGCTGCAGGCACCATTCCGATGCAGCATACGAGGGACGCGAGCAGAGCGGTCACGCGCGGGCGAAGTCGATTCCAACGGGAAGGGACGTGCATTCTAACCGGGCCTTTCCGCCCGGAGCGCCGACCCACTGACTGGGGCCGCGCCAATCCGGGCGAGGACGACGAAGGGAGGATCCGACACTGGTTCACTGCGTCGCACCGTCTTCCTCATCGATGAGGAGAAACGGCACTCTAAGTTCGGCGACGTTGCCTAGTTCCGGGGGTAGCTCGGGTGCGGAAATAACAAAGCTCCATGCTTTAGCCTTCAAAACAGCAGCAGCCGCAGCAGCAGAAGTATACCAGCGAAAGTACCGTTTTACGTATGCCAAGAGCGTATTTTTGCATCTTGTGGGTAGAGTGTAGACAGGTTTGTATGTATCACGCCCATCCGAAACGCGCCAGCCCCGTAAATTTATGAGTGGCAGCCTTGACAACCCTTTCTGAGGGCTGTATATTGTAGCGGCCTGCCATTTTGTCCAAAACCTGTTATTTTGTCGAGTGAAGAAACGTACCGATCTGTTAGCCCGCCGCTGGAGGTCCGAACGCGGCGGGTCACCGGTAGATCGCTTCCCCGCGACCTGTCCCCGTACCCGCAAAGCGTGACAAGCCAGCACCTCCGTACGCGGCGTGTTATGTTGTAGACGAAACAGACGCAAGATAGGTTCCATCGTTCGTGAATCGCCGGATCATCATGGTCGGGACACTGCGCGCGCATCGCGGCCGCGCTGTGCTGTAAGGAGATAGTATCACATGACGCCTTCTGCCCTCCGTGCCGGCTGCCGCCACGGGATGTTGCTTCTGCTCTGTTGCCTTCTGACCCTCACCTCTTCCGCCGTTCTTTTCGCCCAAAACGTTCCCGCGCACGCCGCCGGAAAGCCCTTGTACGAGCCGGGCGTTGTCCTTGTCGCCTTCCGGGCACGCGCGTCGTCCGGCGCGCGCGTCCAGGCCGCGCGCCGGCTGTCTCTGACGGCGGAGTCCGCCTCCGCGGGCGGATGGGTGAAGATGCGCGTCGGCCCGGGAACCGCCGGCGCGTCGGCACGTATTTTGGGCGCGGCGTCAACGGCGGACGACGTCCAGGCAGCCGTCGAAGCGCTGCGGCGCGATCCGGAGGTCCGGGTCGCCGAGCCGAACTACTACCGATACCCTTCCGAAGCCCCCCGGCTGCCGAACGACCATTCCTTCGGTGAGCAGTCCGGCCTGCACAACGTGGGGCAGCTCGGGGGCACCCCGGACGCCGACATCGACGCCCCGGACGTCTGGGCCAAGTACACCGGCGACCCCGCCGTCATCGTCGCCGTCATCGACACCGGAGTCGATTACACGCATGACGATCTGCGCGCCAACATCCTGCGTCACGCGGACGGCAGCGTGTTCGGCTACGACTTCGCCGACAACGACCCCGACCCGATGGACGTTGACGGCCACGGAACGCACTGCGCCGGCATCATCGGGGCCGTCGCGGGGAACGGGGCGGGCATCGCGGGCGTCTGTCCCAACGTCAAGATCATGCCGCTGCGCTTCATGAAACCGCAGCCCGACGGCGGCGCGAGCGGAACCATCGCCGACGCGATCCGCGCCATCGATTGGGCGCGCGTGAACGGCGCGCAGGTCATCAACGCTTCCTACGGGTACTCCGGGTTCAGCCAGTTGGAACTGGAGGCCATCCAGCGGGCGCGGGATGCGGGCATCGTCTTCTGTGCGGCCGCCGGCAATTCGGGTTCGAATAACGACATCCAGCCGAACAACCCGGCCGGCTACAACAGCCAGAGCGATAACGTCATCTCGGTCGCCGCGTCGGACGCGACCGACAACCTGGCCGCGTTCTCCAACTTCGGCCCGAGAACGGTGGACGTGGCCGCCCCCGGCGTTTCGGTCTACAGCACGCTGCCCGGCAACAACTACGGATACATGAGCGGCACGTCCATGGCCGCCCCGCACGTCGCGGGCGCCGCCGCCCTGCTCAAAGGCGCCTGGAAGACGCGCAGCCTGGCCGCGTCGTCATACAAGGCCGCGCTCTGCGGGCAGGTCGACCGGCCCGCGGCGCTGGCCGGTAAGCTGATCAGCGGCGGCCGGCTCAATGTCCTTTTCGCCTATGATGGCAGGTCGACGTGGAGCATCAGCGGGCGCGTCGTGAACGCCAGCGGCGCCGGCGTCGGCGGCGTCACCGTCACCGCGGCGGCCTCGGGCGCGGCCACGGCCGCCGACCAGACCGCTGCCGACGGGTCGTACACCCTGTCCGGGCTGGACAGTGACTTCTCCACCTATGCCGTCGAGCCGACCCCGCTGAACGGCCTGTCGGCCCCCCGCCAGAGCGTGACCGCCGGGGCCGACCGGAAAGACCGGCTGGGCGTGGTCTTCACCCTCCAGGCCGGCGCGACCGCGCCGGCCCCCGCCCAGGTCGAGCACATCGTGGATAATGCGAGTACCACCGGCGTCACGCGGAGCGGCACCTGGTCCGCCAGCAGGAACGCGGCCGGCTTCTTCGGGACCGACTATCTGCACGACGGTAACAGCGGAAAGGGGGGCAAGGGCGTGCGCTTCACGCCCAACCTGCCGTCCGCCGGCACCTACGAGGTGTCGCTCTGGTACCCCGATAACCCCAACGGCGCCGTTAACATCCCGGTCGAGGTCCGCCACGCCGGGGGCAACGCCACGAAGACCCTCAGCCAGAAGACGGGCGGCGGGCGATGGGTCGTGCTGGGCACCTACGCCTTCGAGGCGGGGACGGGCGGCTACGTTACCGTCCGGAACGCCGGCACGACCGGCTACGTCATCGCCGACGCCGTGCGATTCCGGTCCGTCGACGGCGGCGCCACCCCGGTACCGTCGCCGCCTCCCCCCGCCCCGGCGCTCTCCGGCCTGTCGGTCAGCCCGGCGAGCGTGGTCGGGGGCAGCACGCCGCACCCGGCCGGCGCCGTCGCGCGCTCGGCGCCCGCGCCCGCGGGCGGGGCGGTGGTGGCCCTGTCGTCCTCGGCGCCGGGGGCGGCGGCCGTGCCGTCCAGCGTGACCGTGCCCGAGGGCCAGACGGGCGCCTCATTCGTGGTTACCACAGGGCCGGTCGCCGCCGCCACCTCCGTGACGGTGACCGCCAGTTTCGGGGACGTGAGCAAGACTGCGTCCCTCACGGTGACCCCGCCGGGCTCCCCCTCCCCCACGGAGGTGATCGTGGACAACGGGCAGGCCATCCGCACGGGCACATGGACCGCGAGCACCGGCCTGTCGGGCCGCTACGGGTCCAACTACCTCCACGACGGTCGCTCGAGCAAGGGGAGCAAGAGCGTCACCTATGCCCCGAACCTGCCCTCCTCCGGCACGTACCAGGTGTACGTGTGGTACCCGAACAATCCGAACGGGGCCACGAACGTGCCCATAGACGTGCGGCACGCGGGGGGCACGGCGCGCGTGGCGATCCCGAGCCAGCGGAGCGGGGGCGGCAGGTGGGTCGCGCTGGGCGCCTGGTCCTTCGAAGCCGGGACGGGCGGCAGCGTCACGGTCCTCAACGCCGGCACGACCGGCTACGTCGTCGCCGACGCCGTACGCTTCGTCAAATAGCGGCCCGTGAGGTCGGCAGGGCGGGCAGTTTCGCCTCCGCCCGCCCTGCCGGCGTTACCTCGCGGAAGCGTTCGCCCCGACGCCGACGAAGACTCGGCGCCCCCTCGGTCGGGCAAACCCCTGATTTCCGTTCGCGCCTCCCCTTGACAGATCTCCCCGCATCGTCCATGATGATCTGGCGACGGCCGTGCCGGGAGACGCCCCCGCGCCTGCCGTGCACGGGCGGTACGTCCGGTAGCGCCATGAACCCCGCGACCCGCCCCGACCGATAAACAGAAGGCTTAACGTCCGTGACCGCCGTATCAACCCACCGCGCCGCTATCGCCGCCGCCCTTCTTGTTGTTCTCGCCCCCGGAGCGCGGGCCGACGAAATCCTCGTCTCCGCCGCGGCGTCGCTCACGGACGCGATGCGCGAGATCGGGCGGGCGTTTACACGGGAGAACCCGCGCACGACGGTGCGGTTCAACTTCGGGGCCTCTGGTGCATTGCAGCAGCAGGTGGAGCAGGGCGCGCCGGTGGACGTTTTCGCGTCGGCTTCCGCCAGGGAGATGGACGCACTGCAGCGGGGCCGGCGCCTTGCGGCAGGGACGCGCGTCGCGTTCGCCGGGAACCGCCTGGTCCTCATCGCCCCGGCAGCGAGCCGTTTGCGTGGATGGGACGACCTGCGGAACGGCCGCATCCGGCGCATCGCTATGTCCAACCCGGATTTCGTTCCGTCGGGGCGCTTCGCACGGCAGACGCTCGTGCGACGCGGCCTGTGGACGTCGGTGGAGCGCCGGGCGGTCTTCGGCGAGAACGTACGGCAGACGCTCGCCTACGTGGCGAACGGCGACGCCGACGCGGGCGTCGTGTTCGCGACGGATGCGCGGATCGAGCCCCGGCGGGTGCGCGTCGTGGCGGCGGCGGTCCCGGGTCGCGACCACGGGGCGATCGTGTACCCGGCGGCCGTTCTTGCCGGCGCGCCGAACCCGCGGGCGGCGCGGCGCTTCGTCGCGTTCCTGAGCAGCGCCGGCGCGCGACGCGTTCTGCTGCGGTACGGGTTTACGGCGCCTGCGGCGTCCTCGCGCCCGTAAGGGAGGACGACGCCCTGCCGGATCTGAGCCCCTTCATCCTGTCGCTGCAGGTCACCACGCTCGCGACACTGCTGATGCTGCCGTTCGGGCTGGCCGCGGCCTGGTGGCTCGCCCGCGCGCGACCGTTCCCCGGCAAGACGCTCGTGGAGACGCTGCTGATGCTGCCGCTCGTCCTGCCGCCCACCGTCGTCGGTTTTTACCTGCTTCTGGTGTTCGGGCGCGGAACGGTTCTGGGCCGGTGGCTGAACGACAGCGCTCATGTGCGTCTGGTATTCACGTGGGAGGGTGCGGCGGTCGCCGCCGCGGTCATGGCGCTCCCGCTCTTCGTGCGGACTGCCGCTTCCGCGTTCGCGTCCGTGGATGCCGAGCTACTGGAGGTGGGGCGAACGCTGGGGGCGGGCGAACTGGCGCTTCTGACCCGCGTGATCGTGCCGCTGTCGTACCGCGGCCTGATCGCCGGTCTCGCACTCGCGTACGCGCGCGCCCTGGGTGAGTTCGGCGCGACGATGATGATCGCCGGGTCTATCGCGGGCCGCACGCAGACGCTGCCGCTCGCCCTGTACGCATCCGTTCAGGCGGGCAGAAACGAGGATGCGCTGCTCTACACGCTCGTGCTGTCGGCGCTCGCGTTCGGGCTGCTCGGATTGACAGGCATCTACCAGCGCCGCGTCGCGTTCCAGCGCGGGGAATGACGCCGGCGGGACCTTCCGGCCGGCAGGGCGTCAGGAAAACATATTGGTCCGTTCGGTCGTTTTCTCGAAATCACTCCAGTGGACCGGCTTGCGCCACCAGGCCACCGCCCACAGCGTCGATCCGAGGACCAGAAACAGATGCCAGTGCTCGCTCAGCCAGATCAGCATGACCGCCCCTCCCGTCTGCATTTTTGGTCGGTCCGCCGGGCGTGCTGACCGGCAATTGCACGGTGTTGCGGACGGAAACGGGAAAGGTACGTAATGAAGGACGAGGACGAGGCATACGCGGACGCCAAAGGCCGGACCCGCTGGCCGGGCAACGAGGATCTGGCCGACAAGTTGAAAGCCCTGGGTGACTACCTGATCATCGGCGGGTACGACGAGTCCCATGCGGCGCGTTACAACCAGCTCGCGTACCGGATCTCGCGGCACCCGGAGCCCGTTCGCGAATTGCATCGCGACAAACGCCTCCGGGAGATCGACGGCGTCGGCGACACGATCGCCGATATCATCGGCGAGCTGATCGAAAGCGGAACCTGCGCCAAATGGAAAAACTGGGCCGAAAACACACCCGAAACCGTTCTTGAAATGCGGACCATCCCCGGTCTGGGTGTCAAGACCATCCGCGCCCTGTACCGGGAGCACGGCATCGACTGCCTCGCGGCGTTGCGCGAAGCCCTCGCGGACGGTCGGTTGGACGGCGTAAAGGGTTTGGGACCGAAGACGCGGGAGGCCATCCGTGCGGCACCCCGCTCACAGGGCGCCCCGCCGCCGGACGCGTGACCCGGACGACGGCGGGGCGGCGGGGCTGCCGATCTGCACAGCCGCTATTCGCCGTTCTGGGGGATCTCCGGCGCTCGCACCTCGATCTGCCCGCCCTGGACGCGCGTCTCGAAGCGGGGCTGCGGGTAAGTGGAAGGCCCGTCCACCACCTGGCCATCCTCCAGACGGAACTTCGACCCGTGCCAGGGACACCGCACGCAGCCGTCTTCCAGCGCCCCCTCGGACAGCGGGCCGCCCAGGTGCGCGCACGATTCGGCGAGCGCGAAGACCCGGCCGTTCCGCCGCGCGAGGAGCACCGGTATCCCGCCCGCGTCGACGCGCTTCATCTGGTTCTCCGCCAGTTCCGCCTCGGGCAAGACGGGCACGAAGTCGCGCGGCAGGTTCTCCCGCGGCGCGTGGTCCACCCCGATCTTCTGTTCGTAGGCGAGGCTGCCGCCCAGGTACGCGGAGCCGGAGACGATGGCGCAGCCGAGCCAGCCCAGCGCCCGACCCAGCGGACGGTTCCCGCGTTTCCGGACCACCAGGGAGGCGGCGAAGAGACCCGTGGCCGTGACGTTCAGGAGGGCGTGGGTCGCTCCGACGCGGCGGGTCGAGCGCGCTTCGAGGGGGTGCCACTGCGTCAGCCCGGTGACGGCGGAAGCCAACGCCCCCACCAGCCCGACGGCGACCGCGGCGTCCGCGCCCGGGCCGACGGCCTCGTTCCCGCCCGCCTCCATCACATCCAGGACGGAGGACGCGGTCCACGCGCCGAGCGGCACGTAGACGACGGCCGGGTGCAGCGGGTGGCCCAGCCACACGCCGTTGAGGAAGTTCTCCACCTTTTTGCCGGTCTCGCCCCCGGCGGCGTAGGCGCCCGAGACGGCGCCCTGCATCCCCTGCGCCACGGGTTCCAGCCATTCCTGTTTGCTGATCGCGTCCGTTATGACCGTCGAATCCATCGGATCCTTCCTTCCAAACCATGGGTAGCGGCACGGGTCCGGCCGCGCCCTTTGTTTATTCCCCACGCGGGGCGGTGTCAAAAGCGCCCGGCGATATCAAGATTTCCGCCTCCGGATGCGATAATAGAAGCGAGATGGGTGTGGAAAACGATACGTCGGTAAAAGCGGTCATCCTGTTTGACGGCGTGTGCAACCTGTGCAACGCGTCCGTCAATTTCGTGATCGATCGGGATCCGGGAGGACACTTCGTCTTCTCGTCGCTCCAGTCGGAGGCGGCACGCCCCCTCCTTCAGCGGCACCGCCTGGCCCAGAACGCGCTCGATAGCATTATCCTGATCGAGACCGACCGCGCGTACACGCACTCGACCGCGGCGCTCCGGATCGCCCGGCGACTGAAAGGCCCGTGGCCCTTGCTGTACGCGTTCATCGTCGTCCCGCGTCCCGTCCGTGACGCCGTGTACCGCGTGATCGCCCGCAACCGGTACCGGTGGTTCGGCAAGTCGGAGACCTGCCGCGTGCCCACGCCCGCGCTCCGCCGACGGTTCCTGTAGGTGCGGTCCCGGCGCCCGCGCCTCCGCTCCCGACCCGGCTATCACGGCGTAGCGGGCGGCACAGGCACGGGCGCCTCATGCAGTTCCGCGACCTGGGCCTCCAGGTCGTTCAGATCGCGGGGCGGGTCGTCCGGGGGGGCGGAGCGGTGTGTGGAGCGCCGGCGCACGTCGCCCGTGTTTTCCAGGATCTCGACCACCTGCTCGTGCAGGTGCGCGACTTCCTCTTGCGGCCCGGCGACCGTTGCTTTCAGATTGCCCGGCTTCGGGCTGCGGTCGGCCATCCGTGTTCGCACCTCCATTCCGCGGCGGGCAACGGAGCCGGGGAACCGCCCCGGCCCGTTACCAACGGACTATGAGCGGCTATTCGGCTCCATCTGGCGACCAAGCGCGTGTGGGTTGAAGTAGGCGCGGAATCGCGTGATCTTGTCGCCTTCTATCTCCAGGACGCTGACGCCGTCGTAGGAGAAGGGCGAACCGGATGTGCTGGTGCCCCGGGTGTTCCATTCGAGGGCGGCGCGGTCCGCGGAAACGATCCGGTTGCGGAACGTCGAGCGAACCTCGGCGAAACTCTCGCGGTACGTGGTCCAGAAGCGGCGGGCGCCGTCGGGGCCGTGGAACGATTCGGGGTGCAGCACGTTGCCGATGTCGGAACGCTCGTCGAATAGCGCGACGATGTCGTTGAGGTCGTGGTGCGCTTCCAGGGCTTCCAGAGCCCGGACGAATCGGTGGGCCGTGTCTTCGGCCATGGTATTTTATACGCTTCCTAAGGGTCGCCTGCCGCCGCGCGTTGGAGGGCGGTCTGGCGGGACCACGAACATGCTACCCCGCTGGAACCTTCCGCAAAACGCGGCGGAGCCGCCGCGGGTCAGCCGGCCCGCGCCCGGGCCGGCTGCGCGCGGACCTTGCCGGACCGGTGGCCGCGCTCGAAAAGGAGCAGGACCGCCATCAGCCACGGGACGCCGATCAGCAGGCCCGCGCCGACGTCCGACGGGTAGTGCGTGCCCAGGTAGACGCGGCTGGCGCCGATCATCAGCACGAGCACGATCGACGCGAGGGTGATCAAGGCTTTCAGCCAGCGACTGAGGTCGGTCAGACGAATCACGAGGTACACGAGGAAGCCGTAGGCGACCAGCGCGTACAGCGTGTGGCCCGACGGGAAGCTGGCGAAGGGCGCCGGTTCGAGCGGCGGCACGATCTTCGGGCGGGGGCGGTTGATCAGGTACTTCCAGCCGAGGGCGAGCGCGCCCGACCCGAGGCACGCCAGGACGTAGAAGGCGAACGGCCGCCAGGTCGTGACACGGCGAAACGCGAGGACCATCAGGAGCAGGCCCAGGGGGATGATCGCCTGCCAGTTCCCGAGGAGGCTGAGGAACTTCGCGGCCGGGGTCATCCAGTTCCCGTCGGGCGAAACGGCGAGCGCGTGCCCGCGGCGCAGCAACAGCCGGTCTACGGGCCCGCTGTCGCCGGTGAGCACGTCCTCGATGATGTTCAGGAAAAAGCCGAACCCGAACAGCCCTACCGCGACGGCGAGCGCCGTCCACGCACCGTGTTTCCGCACCCACTCCCGCAGCCAGCTTGCCATCTTGTCGTCCTCCACGCCGTTGTCGCCTTCGCCCGCTGCTGGAATGTACCCAGTTAGGCCCTCACCCCGCCACCCGCTCCGCGGGTACCCGGCTCTCCCCCGGCTTCCGCTTCGCGGGGGGAGAGGGGTGCCTGGGGCGCGGCCCGACTGCGGCTGCGCGCGACCCACCCCCCGGCCCCCTCCCTCGGAAGGAGGGGGAGCAGCGGAGACGGCCCCACCGGTCCCCCTCTCGGGAATCCGCTGTCGATTTGGTGGCAGCCACCCCTCTCCCCCGGTGACAGCCGGAAGCCAGGGGAGAGGGGACGGGGGTGAGGGCTCCCCGGGGTGAGGGCTGTCTCTAACGCCGGGGCGGCGGCGCGCTGCTGCTGTCGCGCCCGACGACGCCTTCGCGCCAGGCGTAGACGGCGGCCTGGGTGCGGTCGGCCAGGTGGAGCTTGCCCAGGATGTTGCTGACGTGGGACTTCACCGTTTTCTCGCTGATGACCAGCCGCTCGGCGATGGCCGCGTTGGTGATCCCTTCGGCGAGCAGGCGCAGCACCTCCGTTTCGCGCTCGCTCAGGTCGGCCAGCGGGCCGGGACCGGTCCGTCCGGCGTCCGCGTGCAGTGCCTTCATGACTTGGGCCGCGACGCGCGGGTGCAGGACCACCTCGCCACGCGCGGCTTTGCGGACGGCGTCGACCAGAGCGTCCGCGCCCACGTCTTTGAGGAGGTAGGACAGGGCGCCCGCGCGCACGGCCGGCAGGATGTGCTCGTCCTCGTGGTACGACGTCAGGATGATGACCTGCGTGCGCGGGCTGGCCTGCTTCACGCCGCGGGTCGCCTCGACGCCGTCCATGCCGGGCATCAGCAGGTCCATCAGCACCACGTCGGGCGCGTGCTCCGCGCACACGCGCACCGCCTCCTCGCCGGACGCCGCCTCCGCGATGACGGCGATATCGCCCTGCGTCTCCAGGAACGCCCGGACCCCCTGACGGACGATCGTGTGGTCGTCGACGAGGACCACGGTGACGCGTTCCGGGGAGACGTTATCCGCTTCCATTCGTACCCACTCCCTCGCAGCGTACTTCGATCCGGGTCCCCTTCCCCCGCCGGCTTTCGACGCGGAACCGGCCGCCCGGGAGCGCCTCGGCCCGCTCGCGCATGCTGTGCAGGCCGATGCCCGGGCCCTGTTTCTGCGGGTCGAAGCCGCGCCCGTCGTCTTCCACCGCCAGCATCCGCCCGTCCGCCCCGCCGAGTTCGATCCTGACCGTCGTGGCGCCGCTGTGTCGGGCGACGTTGGTCAGCGCTTCCTGGGCGATACGGAATAGCGCCTGTTGCACGAAGGGAGGAACGGCGGGCAGGTCGCCCACCTCCAATCGCGCCGGGATCCCGCTCCGGCGGGACCACTCGGTGACGTAGTCCCGCAGCGGTCCCGATAGCGCGTCGCCGGTGCCGTTCTGGCCGCCCCCCGGGGCCGCTGCGGGCCGCAGTTCGCGCAGGATGGCCGTCAGCTCCTGCTGCGCGTGCCGAGCCAGTTGTTCGGCTTCGACCAGCCGCGCACCGGCCGCGGGCGGGTCACGATCCAGCAGGGCGCGAGCCGCGCCGACCTGCATGGACGTCGCGAACACCTGCTGTTTGACCGCGTCGTGCAGGTCGCGCGCGAGCCGGTTCCGCTCCTCCAGGGTCGCGACCTCCTCGCGCAGCGCGAAGAGGCCCTGTAACTGGCGGGCCATCCGGTTCAGGCGCTCCGCCAGTTGGCCCAGTTCGTCCGGACCCGAGTCGGGCACGGTCGCCGCGAACTCGCCCCGGCTCCACGCGTCCGCGGCCTGCGACAGCGCGCTGAGGCGGCGGGTGAGGCGACGCGCGGTGAAGAAGCCGAAGCACGTGCCGGCGATCCCCGCGAACAGCGCCACCAGCACGGCGCTGGGGATGATGACGTCCATCGTCTTGCCGGCGAAGCGGCGGAGGTTGAACGGCGTGACCAGGTGCACGAAGAACGCGCCGATCACGCGGCCGGATTTGTCGCGCACGGGCGCGGCGGCGACGATGCGGCCCTTCGGCCCGCGCTGTGCCAGTTCCGGCGCCGCGTTTTTACCGTGCAGGGCGCGGGCGAGGATCACCTGCTCGGGCCGGTTCAGGCGCTCGCTCAGCGGCGCCCCGGCCCGCAGGATGCCCGCCGGCGCGACGGCGATGACGTCACCGCGGATGTCCGTGACGGCGAGCGCAACGGACTGGCGGCTCATCGTGTCGATGCTGAAACTGAAGCCGTTTTCCGGCCGCTGCTTCTCGTTCTCGACGCCCACCCGAAGCGTTTCCAGCCATGCCGAGAGCGCCTTCGTGTCGGCCGGTGAGGTCGTCAGGTACCCGGCGATCCGCGGCGTCATTTTGGCCGCCTCTTCGGCCACCGAGCGCGGGAACAGGGCCGACACGAACACGAGGTACCAGATCAGGGCCGCGCCGAGCACCTCGATCAGCACGACCGCCGAAACGGTCACCAGCAGGTACGACCGCGTCAGTTGCCATTGCAGTCGCCGGAAAGGTCTCGCCCGCTTCGCGCGTGCCATCGTCGTTGCCCGTCCCCGTGTCCATTGTACCTGCGGTCGCGCCGGCTCGCCTCCGGCGGCGGAAGGAACCGGCATCCGTCTCCGGACGGATCGGAGGTGGCGCGGACTCCGCCTGCGGGCGGAGACGAAACCGTCCGCCCGCCCGATGCGCGCATAAGGCGGCGTCGGTAGAATGGATGCGATGACGACGACGCGGGGGAAACGGTCGATGAAAAACGCGGTGCCCGTCCACAACACGTTCGAGAAGACCATCCTGCCCTACGGCGACCTGCTCTACGCCTGGGCCCACCAGCTCACTCGTGACCCCGACGACGCCCAGGACCTGGTCCAGGAGACGCTTCTGCGCGCCTACACGCGCTTCCCCACGTTCCGCGATCGGGGCTCGGCGCGCGCGTGGCTGCGCCGCATCCTGCGCAGCCTGTTCATCGACGGCTACCGCAAGCGCAGCGGGGAGCCGCCCTGCATCCCGCTGGAGTCGGTCGCAGAGGCCGGCTGTGCCGCGGCCCGCGCCGACAGTTCACCGGAACAGACGGTGCTCGCCCGGATGGAACAGGCCGCCGGCATGGACGCCGTGCTCACGCTGCCTCCGGCTTACCGCGACTACGTTATCCTGGCCCATTTCCACGAACTGTCGTACCAGCAGATCGCCGACCGGCTGCGCGTCCCCGTGGATGTGGTGCGCACGCGCCTCCACCGGGGCCGCAGGCACCTGCACCGCTCGCTCCAGACGTGGCGCGCGGACGGCGGCGCCCTGGCCGCGTAGACGGATCTCCCGCCTATCCGCGCCGTGCGCGCCAGATCGCGTTGAGGTACGGTTTGGGCACGTTCACGGCCCGGTTGTGCGACATCGGGAAGATGCGGCCCTCCCCGTAGGACCAGATCCAGACGTACTCGTCCGTCTGGTCCAGTGCGGCCTTCAGCGACTGCTCCCACGACTGCGGGCTGTAGAAGTTCCGCGACACGTCCGCCGCGTTCCAAGCCGCCGCACTCCCGCCGCCCGCGTCCAGCCACTTGCCGAAGCCCACGCGCACGTGCTTCGCGTACAGCGCCGGCACGCTGCTGACGGTCTTGTACCTCGTCTGAACGGCGCGGCGCGCCTCCTTGTACTCGGTCGCCCCCCGGTATTTATAGGCCGCTTCCACTCCGTCGATCACGTACGAGCGGGAGCCGCGGCGCTCGATCTCCTCCAGGATGCCGTCCAGGAAGGCCGGGAACAGGTCGGCGCGGAAGGGGTCGTTGGTGTTCAGCGCCTGGCCGTTGCCGTGATAGAACAGGAGCGGCGCGCCCGGCAGCGACTCGTCCAAAACCCGAAAAAAGCGACGGCCACGGTCGCGGACCCGGCGCAGGTAGGCGCCCCGTGCGTCCGTACCGCCGGGGAGTTGGTTCACGAGGTTGAACATCGTGTTGAGGCTGAAGATGTTGTGAGCCCACTCCGTCTCGCCGCCCCAGCTTTCCGGCTTCCGATACGGTTCGACATCGATCAGGAAGCCGCGCACGACCCCCGATTCCCGCGCGATGCGCGCGTAGACGCGCAGGTTGTTCTCCACCGACCTCCAGCGCGCGTCGTCGAACCAGTCGAAGCGGTGGTGTTTTCCGCTCTCGAACCAGTAGCCGGTCGCGATCAGGAAGAAGTTATCGCGCAGCGTCGTCTTCCGCAGTTCCTTGAGCATCGGGACGGCGCGGGCGAACGCGGCGTAAGTGTGCCTGGCGGAACCGAACAGGTTGTTGCCCAGGATCGACTGCGGATAAGGGAACTTGGGGTCGTACAGGTTGATGGCGATGCCGTCGAACGGCAGGTGGCGCAGGCGCGGGATCTGCGTCAGCAGATCCTCCGGCCCCATCCGGCCGCGCCCGCGCGCGTCCACCCAGGGCACGTCCAGCCCGCAATAGACGATCTTCCGCTTCGCGCGCGGTACGACGCCGCGCTTGCCTGCTGTGTTCAATGCTTCTCCTTCCCGGTGGCGCCGCCGCGCGGCGGCGCCACGGATGGCCCGATGTCGCGACTCGACCGGCGCGAGCGTGATCGGCGCAGGAATACGCGCTCCGACGCCGAAAGACTAGGGTCTGGTATTTCTGTATACCCTTCCCTACGGAAGCGGAGCCCGTGAACGGCTCGGAGGACGGAGAGTTCATGCCGAATCACACGACAAGGCGAGCGGCGGCGGCCGCCGCCGCCGTTTCGCTGCTGACCGGTGCGGCCCTGGCCCGCGCGGCCGGAAACGCGCCCGCGGCGGCGCCCGGCACAGAGGACGTGGTGCTGCCGGCCGGATACGTGATCGAGCCGGTCCTGACCGGCCTGACCTACGCGAGCGGCATGACGTTCGGGGACGACGGCACGTTGTACGTCGCCGAGGCGGGACATTGCTACGGGCAGTTTTGGAGCGACGCGCGCATTTTCGGGTTGTCGCCCGGCGGGCGCGTCCGGTCCGTCGCGTCGGACTTCCGCGCGCCCGTCATGGGCATCACCTACCGGGACAATAAACTCTACGTCGCCGATCGCGGCAGGATCGCCCTCGTGGATCTGGGGACGGTTCACCGGGAACGGCGGTTGCGGCCCCTGGTATCGGATCTGCCGGTCGTGCCCAACGGGCAGCACTTCAACAGCCCGGTCGCCTTCGGCCCGGACGGCAAGATGTACTGGGCCGTCGGTGCGGTCACCAACAGCGGCGTCCCGGGCGCCGACGATCTGATCTATGGCTGGCTGCTGGACATGCCGTGGATGCGGGACGCGCCCGCCCGGGACGTGACGCTCGCCGCGGACCCGAACTACCCCAACCCCGACGTGCTGGGCCCCGACCTGCTCAAGCCGGCGCCGGGCGCGGCGTTCCTGCCCTTCGGCACGCCCGCCCGGGCGGGGCGGGTGATACCGGCCCATCCCCGCCCCACCGGCGCCGTCTACCGCGCGGACGCCAGCGGCGAAAACGTCGAAGTGTTCGCCTGGGGCATCCGCAGCCCCGTCGGGATCGGCTTCGGCCCGGATCAGCGGTTGTACCTGACCGACCACGGTATAGACGACAAAGGCGCGCGGCCCGCAGGCGAAGTCCCGGACGCGCTTTGGGCCGTGACGCAGGGTGCCTGGTACGGATGGCCGGACTACGCGGCGGGCATCGCACTCACGGACGAGCGGTTCAAGCCCAAGTTCCCGCTCGGCCGCGCGCCCGTCCCCGTGATGCAGAACGCGCCGTCACCCGCCCAGCCGGCCGCGCGGTTCGAGCCCCACGCCTCCGCGATGAAGTTCGACTGGTCGCGCAGCGACCGGTTCGGCTTCAAAGGCGAGATGTTCCTGGCGGAGTTCGGCGACGGCGCGCCGGTCACGTCCGGGCTGCGCGCGATCCCGCACCGGGGCTTCCGCGTCGTGCGCGTCAACACCCAGAACGGCGCCGTCGAGCCGTTCCTGACCATCAACAATCCCGGGTCGGCGGCGACGCGCGGGCCGAAGCGCCCCATCCAGGTCCTTTTCGACCGTTCCGGGGACAACCTGTACCTGCTGGACTTCGGCGTCCTGTCGATCAACGTCTCGACCCGGCGTGCCGGCATCGACGCCCCCATCCGGACGGGCACCCTTTGGCGTATCCACCGCCAGAACGCCGGCGCGACCGACGCCGCGACACCTGCCGCAGCGACCGACACGTCCGCCGCCGGCACGCCGCGGCGCGCGGAAGGCGGCCGCCTGGTCACCTGGCGCACGGCGCGCGGTTCCGTCCTCCTGATGCGCAAGGAGCTGCGCGCGGCGCTCGCCGAAGCGCGCCTGGCCCAGTCGCTGGCCGTCTGGGACCTGCGCCAGCAGCGGCTCCGCACGTCGGCCCGCGAGCGGCTCGAGGGCATCTCGACGCTGGCGACGGTCGTCCTCCAGCGCATCGACGACCCGAACGCCCTCGACGACGGCACCCGGTCTTTCCTTTTGGACGTGCGGGACTGGGCCCTGCGCGCCGAGCCGCTGCGCCTCCAGGGGAACGACCCGATGGCCGGGCGGATCGACCGGTGGATCGTGCGGACCCGGTGGGACGAGACCGACGCCCTGTACCGCGGCTACGCGGTGCCGGGCCGTTGGGAACGCCGCGTGGAAGCCGATGTGCGTCCCTGAGCGTGCGGCGGCCCGGTCAGCATGACTCTGTGCCGCCTCGGCTCCGCCGTCGCCGTCCTCGCGCTGCTGGCGCCTCCCGCCCATCCCATCGGCTATTGGAACAGCGGGACGCCCGGCCCCACCGGCGTCCTGCGCGTCACGCAGCCCTCGGTCCGCTGGAGGGTCTGGCGGGGCGATGGGGCGATGGTCACCGAAGTCCGCCTGACCCTCAACGGCGCCCCGGTGCCGGCGACGTATGCGCCCGAGGAGCGGTCGGTTGTCTACGACCCGCCGCGTCCGCTCCCGCCGGGCGGCTACGACGTCGCCTGCCGTGTCGCGGCGGAACGGGGCGACCCGATAGAACGGGCGTGGCAGTTTTCCGTCGCCCGCGGTGCGCGCGACCGACTCGCGCCCCCGGGCCCGGTGCAGCAGAACGCTCTCGCGGCGGCGAACGCGTACCGGCGGCGCCTTTCCCTCCCGTTATTACGCCTGGACGACCGCTTGTCGGCGGCCGCCGCAGCGCACGTATCGTATCTGGAGCGGAACCGCACGACCGGACACTTCGAGATACCCGGCAGGCCGGGCTTCGCCGGTGTAACCCCGCGCGAACGGAAAGCCCCGTTTGGTTACTTCGGCAGCGGCTACGAGGCCGTCGATTACGGCAGCCGGTCGGTTGTGGAAGCCGTCCGGGCCCTCTTCGACGCGCCGTACCACCGGATGCCGTTCCTCCAGCCCGGTCCCATCCTCTTCGGCGCGGCGCGCTCGGGTCGGCACACGGTCCTGGAATTCGGCGCATCGGACAAGGAAGGCACGGTGGTGTATCCGGCCGCCGGCCAGCGCGACGTACCCGTTACCTGGGACGACAAAGAGCGACCCGACCCGCTCCAGATCCACGGAGCGCGGGGCACGGTCGGCTACCCGATCACGCTCTTCCACTTCGCGCCGGATCGACTGACGATGCGGGTCACCGGGACGACACTTGCCACGGCGTCGGGTAAACCCGTCCCCTTCTTCCTGAACGACCCGGAAAACGACCCGGAAATGGCGGCGCTGAACGGCGTCCTCATCATTCCGCGGCGCCCGCTCCCGCCGAACACGACGTTCAACGTGTCCGTGGCCGCGCAGACGCCGCTCGGGCGGACCGTCTCCCGGTCCTGGAGTTTCACCACGGGCGCCGCGCCTCGACCGGCCCGTGTGCGCCGCGGGCCGGCTAGAACGGGAAGGAAGCGGCGATGAAAGGGGCAGGTGCTTTCGTCCGGTTCCTCCTGCCGATGTGCCGCCTGCCGTCCTGACGCCGGCCTACGTTTAGGCCACCGCCAGCGGGGTACCTTTCCTCTGTTCGCGAAGCACGGAAAACAGGCGGCCCCGGGTAGTGGGCGCCAGGCTGGCGGCGTGCGGGTGCCGAAACAGAGTATGGCAGAGCAGAACCCACCCTCAGAACCCGGACGCGCCCCTGCTTCGGCACTCGTCGCGGGGCTCCTCGCCGGTTTTCTCGCGACCGTGCCGATGACGGCCGTCATGATTTCCGGGCGCCGCCGCCTTCCGCCCGAGGAGCAGTACGCCCTTCCGCCCCGCGAGATCGTCGACTCGGCCGCCGAGAAGACCGGGGCGGCGCAGGAGATGGACGAGACGGAACGGCGTGAGGTGACCGCTCTGGCCCACTTCGGTTTCGGTGCCGCGGCCGGCGGCGCGTACGGCGTGCTCGCAGAACGGGTGCCGGGGCCGGCGGCACTGAAGGGCATCACCTGGGGCCTCCTCGTCTGGTCCGGCAGCTACCTGGGCTGGATACCCGCCGCCGGCATCCTCCGGCCCGCCACCGAGCACCCGGCCCGCCGCAACGCACTGATGATCGGCGCACACGTCGTCTGGGGCGCGGTGACCGGCCTGCTGTTGGAGCGCCTGACCGGACGCGGCAGGCAACAAGGAGATTGAATCGTCCCGGTCTGCGAAGAAACGGCGCCCCCGGCCAAATCATTGGCCGGGGGCGCCGTTTCTTCCCGCTCCGCGATCAGACGAGCCTGGCTTGGAGCGTGATGTTGATGGCCGCAAGCGCTTTAGAGACCGGGCAGTTCTTCTTCGCACCCTCCGCCTTCTCCTGGAACACCTCCGGCGTGATGTTCGGGACCCGGGCTTCCGTTTCGAGCGCGATGGTAGTTATACTGAAGCCGCCGCCGCCCGGTTCCAGGGACACCCGGGCGCGGGTGTGGACCCGCTCGGGCGGGAATCCGGCCTGCGCCAGTTCGTGCGACAGCGCCATCGAAAAGCAACCTGCGTGTGCCGCCGCGATCAGCTCCTCCGGGTTGGTGCCGTCCCCCTCCTCGAACCGCGACCGGAACGAGTAAGCCCCTTCGTAGGCCCCACTGCCCACCTTCATGGTCCCCTGCCCGCCCTTGAGGTCACCCTTCCATTCCGCTTCCGAAGTACGAACCATCGTCTAGTTGTTCCCTTTCTGTAGATGCCGAGCCGGCTCGCGTCCCGCTCGCGCAGGAAGGCCGCACCGCCCCCAACGCGTTAGTATGGCACATTCCGCAGGCCGGTTCAATGGAGAAGCGCTCGTGGACGGCGCCTCCACCGTCAGCGCATCATCCCCGGCCCGGCGTACGCGCGCCCGAAGGGCAGCCCCGCCGGCTCGTCGAACGGGCGGAACGGCACGCGGGCGGCGATCTCGTCCACGCGCGTCAGGAGATCGGGCGGGAGCGGACCTTTCTCCACGGCGGCCATGTTCTGCTCTACCTCCTCGGGTGAGCGAGCGCCCATCAGGACGCTCGACACGTCCGGGTTGGACAGGACGAAGCGCAGTCCCATCTCCGGCAGGGACATGCCGGCCTCGTCCAGCAGCGCGTACAGCGCTTTGAACTGGCTCCTTCGGGGCGCGCTCAGCCACGGCGCGCCGCCGTTCACCTCGTCGTCGTACCGGCGGGCGAGCGCCCCCTGCTGGAGCGGCGACCCGATCACGATCCCCATGCCCTGTTCGCGGGCGGCGGGAAGGACCTCGATCTCCGCCTCGCGCCACAGCAGGCTGTAATTGAAGGCGGTCAGCACCACGTCGAACCGGCCGCTGCGGATGACGCGCGCCATGCCGTAGGCCGTCGTGCCGCCGATCCCCGTGAAGCCGATCACGCCTTCCTGTTTCAGTTCGTCCAGGAGTTCCATCACCGGCCCGTTGAACCGCTCGGAGTCCGTCCACCAGTCGTACTGCGCGGGCCGGTCGGGCTCGTGGATCATGAGGATGTCGATGCGGTCGCGCCGGAGCAGGCGCAGGCTCTCCTCGACGGAGCGGCGGAGCCCGTCCTTGTCCCGGGGCAGGAACGGCTGCGGCCTCCCGCCCAGTTTCGTAGACAGGACGACGGGCCCCGTCACGTCGCCGAGGACCCGCCCCAACACCTCCTCGCTGTCCGCATAGCCCGGGGCCGTATCGATATAGTTGCCCCCGAGTTCCAGCGCGCGCAGGACGGCCGCCTTCCCCTGATCGAACTCCGCGCCGAAGCGTGACACGAACAGGCCTCCGAGCCCCAACTCGCTGACCGCCAGCCCCGTCTTGCCCAACGTCCTCTGCTTCATGCGCTCCCCTTTCCCGCGTGGCGCGACAGGATAAGGTATACCCCGACCACCCACAGCAGTGCGGCACACCATCCGGACCGCCCCGTGAGCCCAGCGGGACGCGCAAAGGAGGCCTGCCCGGGTGCGCCGGGGAACATTACCCGGGGACGGGGCCGCAGCAATCCGGGCCGCCCCTCAGGAGAAGGAACTCGATGTCGGATCAAAGCGCGCCACTCACCATCTGGTGCGGGGATACGTTTCCCCCGCGGGCACTGGGCCTGCTGCATGAGGGCACCGCACGCCACCGCATCGTGCTCCCACAGCGGGGGGCGTCGTCCACGGCGGTACTGGCCGAAGCGGATGTGGCCTTCGGGCAGCCGGACCCGGACGTGGTGCGGGACTCGGCGCGTCTGCGCTGGGCACACCTGACCAGCGCGGGTTACACGCGCTATGACCGGGACGACGTGAGGGACGCCTTGCGCGGGCGGGGCGCCTTTCTGACCAACAGCTCGCACGTCTACGACGAGCCCTGCGCGCAGCACGCCCTGGCGATGATGCTCGCCCTGGCCCGGCAGCTGCCGCAGTGCGGCGAGGACCAGCGTACCGACCGCGGCTGGCGCACCGGGGAGCGCCGTCGCGACTCGTTCCTGCTGGGCGGCCAGAGTGTGCTGCTGCTCGGGTTCGGGGCCATCGCCCGTCGTCTCGTCGAACTGCTGGCGCCGTTCGGGATGGACATCGTCGCTTCGCGTCGCGTCGCGCGGGGCGACGAAGGCATTCCCATCGTCGGCGAGGCCGGCGTGGACGATGCGCTGACCGCGGCCAACCATGTCATCAACCTGCTGCCGGACAACGTCTCGACGCGCGGCTACGTTTCCGCCGCGCGCCTGGAACGGATGAAGCCGGGCGCACGCTTCTATAACCTCGGGCGGGGCACGACGGTGGACCAGGACGCGCTGCTCGCGGCGCTGCGGAGCGGGCGCCTCGCTTTGGCGTACCTGGACGTGACGGACCCGGAGCCGCTGCCGCCGGATCACCCGCTCTGGACCGCGCCGAACTGCTTCATCACGCCCCACACCGCCGGGGGTCACGCCGGCGAGCACGAGCGGCTGGTGCGCCATTTCCTGTCCAACCTGGCCGCCTTCGAGCGCGGCGAGCCGCTGGCGGACCGGGTGATCTGACGCCGGCTATCCGGCGGCGCGGAAGGCGTAGACGCGGCCGTCGTCCGCACCGATGATGACGAGCCCGTTCGTGACGGTGGGAGAGCTCATCACGGGCCTTCCGACCTGGTAGGACCAGAGTTCCTTCCCGTCCGCGAGACCCAGCACGTACACGCGGCCGTCTTCGGAACCGACCACGACCTTCCCGTCGACGATCGCGGGGGAGCTGTCCACCTTGCCCCGGGTGCGGAAGGTCCACAGCCCTTTGCCGCTGTTCCGGGCGATGCAGTGCACCTGTTTGTCCCGCCCCCCGATCACGACCCGGTCGGGCGCGAGGGCCGGCGACGACAGGTACGGGAAGCCCCGCTCCCGGTAGGTCCACACGATCTTCGACGCCCCGATGTCGGCGCGGACGACCGCGTTCCCGTAGTGCCCCAGGAAGACCTGGCGGCCGGCCACCGACACGGAGCCGGCGATGTAGTCGCCGACGTTGACGGGGCGGAGCGCCTTGCCGTCGGCCAGGCGGACGACATGCAGGATGCCGTCGCAGCCGCCGAAGATCACCTTGCCGTCCGTGATGGCGGGCATGCCGTTGACGTAGTTGTCGGTCTCGTAGGTCCAGACGGCCTTCCCCGTCGCCAGGTTGACGCAGTGCACCCGGTTGTCGTAGCTGCCGACGACGATCCAGGTGCCGCGTCCGTTCGGGGCGGGAGTGGCGTTCGCGCCGCCCAGGATCTTATCTTCGGTCTTGTACCTCCAGCGCGGCTTTCCCGTGCGGGCGTCGAGGGCGTACAGGACGCCGTCCGCCGAGCCGACCACGACCACCTGTCCGACCACGCGCGGCGGCGCGTCCACCACGCCGCCGGTCTTGAAGGACCACAGTTTCCCGCCGTCCCGCAGCCGCAGGGCGTAGACGTGACCGTCGTCCGAGCCGATGAAGACGCGCCCGCCCGCGACGGCCGCCGACGAGGAGACGGGCCCGCCCGTCTTGAACCGCCACGCCAGCGCGAGGCGGCTGGGCAGGCGGCCAGCCGTCGTGCGGAGATTGCCGGGAGGGGCACCAGCCTGCGCCCGGTCGGCGGATGGAAAGACGACAAGGAGCAGTATGGCCGCGAGAAAGGTGCAAACAGGTTTCATCGTGCAGATCCGAGCGACGCGGGAAGGTTCCACGACGCCAGCGTGGTCTCGTCCTTGACGAGAATGCGGCCCCGGGAGGCCGCCGGGCTTGCCCAGGTGGCGCTGTCGGCTACCTCGTAGCGGGCGGCTTCCGCCAAGGCGTCCCCCGCTTTGCGGTAGACGATCAGATCCGCGCCCGTAGTCAACGCCAGCACGTTCGGCCCGGCCTCCCAGATCGAGGCGTTGTCCCCCATCCGGCCCTCGCCGTTCCATAGCAGTTTTCCCGTGGCGACGTCCAGGCAGAACATCTGTCCGCTACGCCGCTCCGACATTCCGTAGAGGCGCGTACCGCTGGCCACCGGCGTGCTCATATACATGGTAACGTCACGGGTCTCCCAGACCTTCTCGGCCGACCACGCCGCGCCGTTCTTGCGAACGCGGACGGCGAACGTCGGCTGGCGCATCCCCGCGAAGATCAACCGATCGCCCGCCGCAACGGGAGTAACGGAGTTCTGGTCGTAGGACGTGGTGAACGGAAGGCTCCAGAGGAGCGTGCCCGTGTCGACCGCGACGCCCAGGCATCGCCGCTGCGTCTGCGTGACGATCTGTCGGACGCCGCCGAGTGTCACCACGATCGGCGAGGCGTAGGCGGGGCCGTCGCCGGCCCAGCGCCAGCGGGTGGCGCCGGTCTTCGCGTCGAAAGCGGTGAGCGCGCCGTCGTTCTCCCCGCCGACGTGGGCGATCACCAGGCCGCGGTCCGCCACGGGGGACATCGCCGTTCCGAACACGGGCGACGTCTGTTTGTACCGCGACGCGAAGTCGTGCCGCCACCGGGCTTTGCCCGTTTGGGCATCGAGACAGGAAAGGACGCCGCTGATGCCAAGGGTGTACAGGTTTCCGTCCGCGTAGACCGGCGTCGACTTCGGCCCCTTGCCGTGTCCGCGGGCTGCCGGGTTCATCTCGTAGGGAGCCGGGTAACTGTCGCGCCAGATCTCCTTGCCGGTCGCGGCGGCGAGACGGCGGGCGACCTCATTCTCCCCCTGGCGGGCGAAGACATACACGGCGTCCCCCACGATCAGCGGCGAAGAGTGCCCGATCCCGACCTCGACCTTCCACGCGCGCTTCAGCGTCGCCGGCCAGCGCGCGGGCGCGACGGAACCCACCAGCCTGCCGTCCCGGTTCGGCCCGCGCCACTGCGGCCAGTCCTGCGCCGGCCCGGGGCCGGGCACGCCCAGCAGGCTGACCGAAGCCCACAGCAAGATGGCGCGGGCGCGCGGACCGTCCGCCCGCCGCCTGCGCTCGCCTCTGACCCAAGCCGCTGCTACTTGCCGACGCAATACAGCTTGTCCTTCGTGCGGATGAACAGGTTCCCGTGGGCGACCGCGACGCTGGAGCGGATCTCGGCGCCTTCCGCGTCCATGGCGTTTTCCGCCAGCACCTTGCCCGAAGCGGCGTCCATCACGAACACGTCGCCGTTCAGGTTGATCAGGTAGATCTTCCCGTCCGCGCCGGTCGGCGACGCCCAGCACATCTGCCGCCCCGGGACGGGCACGGTCCAGACGACGGCGCCCGTTTTCGGCTCCACACACGACAGCGACCGGCGGACGTCGCTGAGGACGTAGAACTTCCCGTTGTAGAACAGCGGTGTGGGAACGTCGCTGGACACCGGGCTGCGGTCCTCGCTCTTCCATGCGGGCGCCGCCGCGGTCAGGTCGCCGGTGCCGCCCAGATTCGCGGCGTAGACCGGCTGCCGCTTGGGCGCGCAGACAAGCACCACCCCCGCCCCGGCGACCGGGGACGGCACGAGGCGCCACCACGCTTCCCGGTGCCCCTCGTTCCAGGTGCCCCAGCGCCAGAGTTCCTTTCCGGTCTGCGGGTCGTGGCCGGTCAGATAGTCCCCGCCGGCGAGAATCAGCTGTTTCCGCCCGTTATGATCGTGCGGGATGGGCGTGCTGAACGCCTCGCGCGACTCCATCACGGCCTTCGACGGCCGCTCCTGGCGCCACAGCTCCTTGCCCGTTGCCGGATCCAGCGCCAGCAGGAACGACGGAGCGCCCTGCTTCCCGCGGGAACCCACCGGCTGGTCCCGCTGGAGTATCTGGAGGTACAACTTCCCGGCGTAGAGCTGCGGGCTGCTGGAGAAGGTCCACTGGAACGCGAAGTCGCCGTACTCCTTCTGGACGTTGCGCTGCCACAGCTTCGCGCCGGCCAGATCGAACGCGGCGAGGTCGCCGTTGCCGAAAAAGAACACCACACGCTTGCCGTCGGTGACGGGCGACGGCGAGGCGTAGTTGCTCCGGTCATCCATCTGGATCTTGTTGCCTTCGCCGCCCGGCTGGTAGCCGCTCCCGACGGCGTGCCGCCACTTCACTTTCCCGGTCAGTCGGTCGAGGCACAGGGCGACCAGCGCCTCGTTCTTGGGGTCGGCGCTGGAAACGAACACGTTGTTGCCGTAGATGATCGGGGTCGCGGCGGAGGAGCCAGGCAGGTCGGCGGCCCACTTCACGTTCTCGGACGGGGAGAACTTCACGGGCAGGTTCTTGGCCTGGGTGGAGCCGTTGAAGTGGGGGCCGCGCCAGTTCGGCCAGTCCTGGGCTATCGTGGCGCCGGCCGCCAGCAGCGTGAGAACCGTCGTCGCAACCAGTTTCGCGCCAGTGCGCATGGTGATGCCTCCGTGATTCCGTGACTTACATCCCGGCTAAAGCGCCGCGATAGAGAACCGCGAACTCTTCGGCGGTGATCTCGCGCGGGTTGAACTGTGCGGTCCATTGCGATGCCGCCTCCACCGCGAGTGCGGGAAGTGCGTCTTCGGCAACCGCACAGTCCGCGAGGACCGTCGGCATGCCCGCGAACCGAAGGAGATCCGTCAGGTGCGCTGCCAGCGCCTCGGCGGCATCGGCGCGCGGGGCGCCGGGTTCGACCAGTCCGTTCGACACCGCCAGTTCGTAATATGCTTCCCGGGCCTCGGGTTGCTCCGCGTTGAAGCGGACCACATGCGGCAGCATCATTCCGACGGCCTGTCCGTGGGCGATGCCGTAGTGCGCCGTGAGCGGGTTCGCCATCGAGTGCGCCGCGCCCAGCATGCTGTTCTCGATGGCGATCCCGGCGTAGGCCGCCCCGAGCAGCATCGCCCCCCGCGCCTCCAGATCCTCCGGCGCGTCCAGCACCCGCCCGAAGTTCGTCACGGTCAGCCGGAACGCTTCGCGCGAAAAGAGCCATGATACCGCGTTCCGGCGGCGCGTGACGGCGCTCTCGACGGCGTGCGCGATGGCGTCCAGCCCCGTACACGCGGTGACCGTACGCGGCTGCGAGACCGTCAGCACCGGATCGAGGAGCGCCACCCGCGGCGCGGCCTTCGGATCGCCGCACGCCATCTTCTGGTGCGTCTCCTCGTCGGCGATCAGGGCGAACGACTGGCATTCGCTGCCGGTCCCCGCCGTGGTCGGGACGGCGATGAGCGGCAGCATCTCGCGGCTCGCCTTGCCCACGCCCCAATAGTCCCGCATCGTGCCGCCGTTGGTCAGCAGGAAGTTGGCGCCTTTCGCCGTGTCGATGCTGCTCCCGCCGCCAAGACCTATGAGCACGTCCGCGTCGGCCGCGCGCGCCGCCTCGACGCACGCGTCCACGTCCCGCGTCGTCGGGTTTTCCCGGACGGCGTCGAATACCGACACAAACAGCCCTGCCGCCTCCAGCGACTGCCGGGCGCGATCAACGTGTCCCACAACCACGATGCCCGCGTCCGTCACGACCAGGATGCGACGCCCGGCAATCGCACGCGCCACTTCCCCCAACTGTTCGATGCTGTTCGCACCGAAGATCAGGCGGGTCCGGGACTGCCAATCGAAGGTGTGGTCCATGCGTAGCAAGCAGGCCTAAACGGTACAGCTGCAACCGCAAAGCAGCGACAAGGTCGTTGGCGACGTATAGGATTTTTCCGGCTGCCCTTGCTGCCAGTGCTTGACCTCGCCGGTCTCCGGGTCCAGAACGATGACATCTTTGATGCCGACCTGCCGGTAGAACGGGACGCCTATCACCAAGTCTTTCGATTCATAGTCCTTGCTCAATACCTCGATGACCGCTTCGGGCAGCAGCGTGATTTCGGTGTCTTCCTCCGGCTCCCCGCAGAACACGGCCACATCCGGACGCTTTCGGGAGCCGTCCGGGAAAAGCACCTGCACGTCTGTTGCAGCGAGACACATGCAGGAGACGGCGTCCCCGCCTAAGGGGAGGACGGAGTTCACGATCCGCACCACGGCACGCTGATGTCGGAGCACGGGAGACGCTTCCCACGTAGCTATCCCCCGCACCACTTCCAGGCGAAAGCCCGCGCGGTCCGCTTCCTGTGACAGCCGCTCAAAGTTCCGCATTGCCGCCGCCTCTCGACCTCAGGGTGCCAGCCGGACAAATGCCAGCCGTAGACGCCGCTACGCTCGTTGGATCGCCCGCCGCCGGTACAGGAACTCGAACAGGTTGCCTTCGTGCGGCTGGTCCCACTGGACGCGCGTCGTCGGAAGCGGCCCGATGTTCAGCCGCTCCACGTTCGATGACGCCAGGATCTGTCCGATGAACGCTTCGTCACGCGTGAGAGCGGTCACCACGAGCGAAGGCCCGATCTCGTCCAGCATACGCGCCTGGGGCACCTCGACGACGCTGGCGTACGGGAACAGGAATTCCCGGTTCGCCAGGGGGTGCTCGAACGAACGGCACTTGACGAGGGTCGGCAGGAGGTACGTGCTGCCGTCACGCGTCACCCGCCGGTTCCCGCCCCGGTATCGCCGCGTCACCTCTTCCGCGCCCGCCGTGTTCAGGCCGTCGTCGATGGCGGCGTCCATCGCCTCGGCCATCTTCGGGTTCGCGAAGCCCGCCAGCGTCGCCTGCTCGTCCGTTGCCGCGCGCGGCTCGATGGCGGCGAGTTTTTCGGCGACGGCGTCGGCGATGGCGTCCGCGTGCCGGGGGACGACGACCGCCGACGCGTTGATACAACTCCGCCCGCCGTTCTCGGCGATGGAGGCGACGATCAGGTCCACGAACTCCGGCCACTCGTCCACGCAGTCGTCGCCGATGAGCACCTTGCTCCAGCCGGGCCCGTGCGGCTGCACCGCGGGGTTACGGGCGTAGCGCTCGACCGTGCTCTGGTCACCGAAGATCAGCGCCCGCCCGCAGCTTTCCAGGATCGCCCCGCTCCCCTCGTGGTCGGTCGGGTAGAAGCTGAACGCCTCGGGCGGACACCCGGCCGCCACGAACGACTGGACGATGCGGAACGGCGTCCACGGCTCCTCCCGCCCCGGCTTCAGGACGACCGGGACCTTGAGCGCGACCGCCGGCATCCACAGGGAGTTCACGCCCGGTGAGTTGCTGGGGAGGACGACGCCGAGCGCGTCGGCGACGGCGAAATAGCTGACGGGCACTCCCGCCTGCTCCCCGCTCCCCCGGTCGATGACGTCGAGGTCCATGCCCCGCGTCAGCCCGCGCAGGATCGTCGGCATCTCGGTGAAGACCTGATGGATCTTCGCCATGTTCCGCCGCACCAGCGCGTGCGGGAGCCCGCTGGTCGCCGATAGCGCCTCGACATACTCTTGCGGTGACTGCGTGCCGTTCTCGCCAAGCGGCAGCGTCGCCTCCATAAACGATCGGCCCGCGTCGGCACAGATGTCCAGCATGCGGGCGACCGGCACCGACTTCAGCGCCTCGCGGGACGAGCGGCGCAGGTCGCGCCGTATCAAGGCGGCGTTCGCCTGGCTCACCGTGGCGACCGGCTCGCCCGTGCGGACACTCTTCAGCTCGGCCTTGTCGAGGCTGTCGTACACCTGGCCCCGGCGCAGGATAGGGATGTTCGGTATCGTCATGGTTTCGTGCTTGTATGCCCTCATCCCCGGGGATGAGGGCGCCATTGCCATCAATAGACGCCTTCGATCGTCTTCTGCTCCAGCGCGCCGAACGGGCGGACTTCGCCGACGCCGTCCCACGGGAAGCGGCCCCAGGGCTCGCGCCGGATCGCCTCGTCCCGTTCCAGGAAGCGGGGCATGAAGAACTCCCGGGTCAGCGTGGACAGCTCCACCCTCCCCCACTCCCCGTAGCCGACGGTGCGGTCGGTGTTTTCGGGATCGACCACGCGCAGAACGGCGCGCGGCTGCGGAGCGTGGTACGTGATGCTCCAGTCGTCCTGCGGCGTCAGCGGGCGGCTGCACGCCAGGCCCATGAGCGTGTTGCCGTAGGTGGGGACGAACTGGGCGCGGTTGTCCAGCACCTCCTCCACCAGGAAGCGCACCGTCTGCGGCGTCATCTGCGTCCCGCCGCAGAAGACCCCTTTGATGCCGGCGTCCGGGACGGTGACGAACTCGTCGAGCGCCTCCAGCAGGAGGGGCGTGGTGAAGAGGCAGGCGATCTTCCGGTTTTTGAGGAGGGCCGCTCCCTGTTCGACGACATGTTTCTTGTAGCGCTTGGCCGTTTCAAAGTCCTTCTCGGCGATCAGGCGCTTGACCCAGCGCGGGTCCAGGTCCACGTGGTAGCACGAGCCGCCGCGCACGTGGGCCAGGTGCTCGATGGCGAGCCGGAGCCGGCGCGGGCCCGTCGGGCCGAGCATGAGCCAGTTGGCGCCGCGCGGGAACGAGGCTTCGTCCAGGGTCTCGGAGAACTCCTCGTAATCGCGCAGGTGGTCCTCCCACCCGATGCGCTGTTTGGGCATCCCCGTCGTGCCGCCGGTCTCGAAGACGTAGAACGGCCTGCCGGTATATGTCCTCGGGATCCAGCGCTCGTTCGGCTCGTCCCGCAGCCACTCGTCCTGGAAGTGCGGGAACCGCCGCAAGTCCGCGTAGGAACGGACCTCGGCGACCGGGTCCCACCCCGCCTGCTTCGCCCAGTCGATCCAGAACGGGCAGCCAGTCTCGGGGGAGAAGTGCCAGCGGACGATCTCGCGCACATGCGCGTCGAGCTGTTCCGCGGCAGTCCGGGCGGCTTCGCCCAGGGCGACTTCGGTTTCAACGGAC
The DNA here is from genome assembly GCA_902805585.1 of uncultured Armatimonadota bacterium. Lineage (GTDB taxonomy): Bacteria > Armatimonadota > Armatimonadia > Armatimonadales > Armatimonadaceae > CADCTO01. The sequence goes on from CADCTO010000197.1 coordinate 29,337, forward strand.
ATCAGGCGGCGCTCGCTCCCTCTCGTCCGGGCGGGAAATATTTGTCAACGGTGGCCTTGCTCGGTGGCGGCGTGAGGAGCGAGACCAGGACCATCAGCAGGGCCGAACCGATCACCATCGGCATGACCGGCAGGAAGCCGTAGACGGTGACGTTGGTCGGGCCGCGCAGGAACAGGTCGCCGAGGGCGGGATAGATCTGGACCGGCGGGGGCGGTTTCGGGGGGCGCGGCCGGGCCGCAGCGGGCTGTGCGGCTACGGGTGCACCCGAGCCCCGGGAGACCACCTGCGGCAGACCCGGGGCGCCGCCCGCCGGGCCGCCTGCGGCGCCGCCCGCACGCCGCGCCGGGGTCGGCGGTTTGGGCGCGATGGCGTCGGAGATGCGGGTCAGGTGCCAGGTGCCCAGGACGCAGCCGGCCACCCAGAGCGAGGCTGCCAGCGCGCCCCATTTGGTGCTGCGCTTCCAGAACAGGGCCGCCAGCATGATGGGGGCGAGGGCGGCGAAGCCGGAGAATGCGAACCGGATCGCCAGCTCGAAGATGCCCGCCTTGTCCTTCAGGGCCAGGGCGATCAGGTACGCCACGACGCCGATGGCCACGATGAAGGCGCGCCCCGCCCAGATTTCCGCTTGCGCGCCAAACTTCTTCCGGCCGCCGTAGTAGGCGAACAGGTCTTCGGTGAACATCGTGCTGAGCGCGAGGATCTGGCTGTCGGAGGCCATGACGCAGGCCATGATGCCCGCGCCGAGGATGCCCGAGATCAGCACGCCGGTGTTGTCCCTGAGCAGGCGGATGATGACGTCGTTGGTCTCGCCCGGCGGCAGGTTCTGGTACTGCGAGGCCGCGACGACGCCCAGGTAGACCGACGGCAGCCAGATCAGCGCGATGCAGATCGGGTAGAAGATGACCGTCTTCTTGAAGTGCCCGATCTTCTCCGCCGTCATGCACATGATCGCGATGTGCGGGAACATGATCGACGAGAGCGGGATGAACATGTAGCTGAAGAACTCTTCGGCCGGGATGCGCTCGCGGCTGAGCAGCGGGGCCTTCGGCGACGCCGCGAGGCCGCCCATGATCTGGTCGAACCCGCCCAGGCTGCGCGCGATCAGCAGGAACGCGATCGCGCCGAAGCAGAGGAACAGGACCGTCTGGAACGCGTTGACCCAGGCGGTGCCGCGCATCCCCCCGAAGAAGACGTAGCTTGCGACCACGACGGCTACGACGGCCCCGCCGACCGCATACGGCACGCGGCCGCCGCTGATGGTCTCCAGCGTCGTGCCGCCGCCCATCACGCCGATGATGATGTAGGGGACGAGCATCGCGGCGGTGAGCGCGAAGATAAATGTGCCGATCCCGGAGCACTCCCAGCGGTCGCGAAGGTACTGGACCTGGGTCATGTGGCCGTGCCGCTTGCCGAGCGCCCAGAGCCGCGTGCCGATGAAGAAGATGGTCAGCGGGATCACGATGCCCGAGGACGAGGCCATCAGCCCGAACACGCCGATGCCGCGCTGGTAGGCGAAGCCGGAGCTGCCCAGGATGGCGACCGCGGTCATGTTCGTCCCGAACAGCGACAGCAGGAAGACGGCCGGGCCCAGCTTGCGGCTCGCCAGGAAGAAGTCCTCGCTGGACTGTTTCCCCCGGCGGAAGGCGAACACGCCGATGTACAGGACGATGCCGAGGTAGATGAAGACGATCAGCGCGGGGATCATCGGTGGGCCTCGTTCACGACATTATTGGCGGGCGCCGAGATTTCGTCCGCATCCTCCAGGTGGGCGGGCCAGAGGAAGCGGACGAGGAGCGCCATCGTGAGCGCCGCCAGTACGGCGTACGCGCCGTGGTAGGCCAGGCCGATCGGCAGGAACCCGAACACCAGGGTCCGGTCCGTCCAGAACCAGATGTCCTGGTGGAGCAGAATGACGATGACCACGACGCAGGCCAGGAGCCACCTCATGGCGTTCGGGCTTCCCGGGGAACAGCACCGCCCGGACGGGTCGCCACACTTATCCGCCGCGTCGAGACCGCACGCGATCGGTCCAGGCGGCCGTTTTCGTCGTGGGGGCAGGCGCACAGGCGACGCGGGTGATGGGCCACGCGGCGGCCCGGCTGATTCGCAGCCAGCACGGCGCCGGAACGGACCGCGGGACGGGCGGCGGCGCTCTTTGCCGGCGTGTCGTCGATGGCGTACAGGTGCGTCGGCGTCGAGACGTACAGCACGCCGTTGGCGACCACGGGCGAGGCGTAGACCGGCGCCCGCATGTCTACCCGGCCGATTTCCTTCATCGTCTTGCCCGCCGCGAGGATGAGAAGGTCGCCGTCCTCCGTCCCGACGTAGACTTTGCCGTCCGCCACCAGGGTCGAGCCCCAGATGTGGCTCTTGGTGTCGAACACCCAGTACGGTTTGCCGGTCTCCGCGTCCAGGCAGTGCACGAAGCCGCTGTAGTCGGCCACGTACACCAGTCCGTCGGCGATCGAGGGGGTGGAAAGGGAGCGTTTGATCCCCTTGTAGCTCCACAGCGCCCCGGTCTTGCTGATGTCGCCGCTCTTGGTCGCGTCGATGCAGACGAAGCGGCCCACGCCCTCGCCGTGTTCGGGGTCCTGTCCGATGGGCACGTACACGCGGTTCTTGTAGAAGACCGGCGTCGCGATGACCTCGCTCGGACCCTCGTAGGTCGCGTACTTGAGCGGCTTGCCGTTCTTGGCGCGGTACTCCGGCGGGTTGCAGTCGAAGCGCCAGAGTTCCTTGAAGGCTTTGACGCCCTCGTTATCCACGGTCTCGGTGGACAGGCCGTAGCACCAGCCGTCGCCGCCGCCGAAGAGGATCAGGTCGTTGGCGCCGACCTTGCCGCCCGCCGGGGACGACCAGTTCGAGTGGAGCGTGCGCGTCGACACGCCCGCCGCCTCCTCGCCGAGCAGCGCGCCGGTGTTCTTGTCCAGCATGCACAGCGCGGGCGCCTTCGGGTTCGGGATGGTGGTGTGGCCCCAGTCCACGCCGTTCGAGGTGGTGACCACGATCTTGTCGCCGATGATCAGCGGGGCGCAGTTGGTGATGTTGTGCGGGAAGACGCCCAGTTCCTGGCGCATGTCGAAGCGCCACAGGATGTCGCCGTCCTTCGGCCCCGGCGTGACCGCCGGCTTCCCCGGGCCGGCGATGTATTGGCCCTCGTCCTTGAACGCGCCGTCGTTGCCGTTGGCCAAACCGTTCACGTCCAGGCACATCACCTCGCACCGGTTGGTGACGATGTAGACGCGGTCGCCCTCGACGGCGGGCGAGGAGCACAGCCCGAGGAACTCCCAGTCGCTGACCTTGCCGGTCCCGAGCTTGGGGATCGCTATCTGCCACAGCAGGTTTCCGGTCTTCTCGTCCAGGCACAGTAGCACGGCGCGGTCGCCCGTGAGCTTCGGGTCGCGCGGCGTCTCGTTGTTGGTGCCGATGAACACCCGCCCGCCGGCCACGGTGGGGTTGCCGTAGGTCTGGGAGCCGAGCTTGGCGATCCACCGGACGTTCTTGGTGGTCGCCATGTCGATCTCTTCGGTGCTGCCCTTGTACCGCCCCGCCTCGAACGCGACCGGCACTCCGGTCTCCGTCGAAACCATGTTCCGGCTGGCGTCGCGCCCCCAGAACGGCCAGTCGGCCGCACGGACGGCGAGCGGGACGGCGCAGGCGCCGACGGCGAGCGAGAGGAACAGACGCTTGGAAGATGCTTTCATGGTTGTTTCGTGACTTGCCCTGTCGCGGGCTGTCTGCCCGCGACGCTGGATCGGTTCGGCGTGACCGAGATGTTATCGATATAGACCCGGAACAGACTTTGCGGCGAGAACCCGAACAGGCCCGGCGACCCGGCGACGTGGGCCGTGCGGTGCGGCACCTCCAGGAGCCATTTGGCGGGCTCGGTCTCGCCCTTCTTCCAGGCTTTGGCGCGGACGACCCCAGTGCCGTCGGGGGCGACGTCGACCCGCGTCTTCAGCCGGTACCAGACCTTCGGGCTCCATTTGAAGGGCGCGGAGACTTTGATGCGTTCGGCGTTCGAGCTGACCTCCAGCTCCTGCGAGTTGCCCTGGAGGATGACGAAGTAGCGCTGGTTGACCACCCCCACCGAGGACATCGTGCGCCGGTTCCCGTCGGACATCACGTCGGCCTCGAAGGTGTAGTTCTTCTCGTCGGGGTGGCCGAAGAAGACGACCGCCCGCTGGAAGAAGATGTTGTCCAGCGTCTTGGCGAGCACCTTGTTGCCTTCCAGTTCGCGCACGTCGAACTTGAAGCGCGCGCCGATCCACGGGAGCGGCGGGTACGCGAACTTGGCGTCCGGCTCCGCGGGCAGCGTTTCCGAAGGCGTGAACGCGTCGAACGTTTCGGCGATCGGCAGGGCCGGCAGGACCCGGCCGCGGATCGTCCCCTTGAAGCCCTCGACCGTGGCCTGGAACGCCCCCGCCGAAGGTTTGGCGGACGCCGCCGCGACCAGTTGACCCTGGGCGTTGAAATCGGCGTCCATCTCGGAGCGCACGCGCGCCGTGGGCGGGACGAACTTCGCCCAGGCGGCCTTCGCCCCGTCGAAGGTCGTGGTCGGGAAGCCGTTGGCGTCGATACCCCGGATCGTGAACCGGGGCGCCGTCTCGCCGGGGCGCAGGAGCACTTCGGCGGGGATGATCTGGAGCGCCGCGGTCGGGCCGGGCTGGGGCCGCGGCGTGGCGGCGGCGGCCGGTTTCGGCAGGCCGGGGTTGTTCCCCTTCTTGCCGAAACAGTACAGTTTTTCAGTGCTGTGGACGTAGACCTTGCCGTTCCACGCCGACGGGGCGCCGATGCACCGCCCGGCGAGCTGGACCTTCGCGAGTTCCTGGACCCCGGTCTCGGTCGGGCGCAGGATGTAGAACAGGCCGTTCTGCATCGGGACGTACAGCTTGCCGTCCGCGTACAGCGGCGAGGCGTGGAGCTGGTCCGGCGCGAGCTTGTGCTTCCACAGGACCCGTCCCGTGTCGGCGTCGACGGCGCACAGGTGGCCGGTCTTGTCGGTCTGGTAGATGCGGCTGCCGACCAGGACCGGCGAGGACGAGATGGCGGCCAGGTCGTTGCGCCACGCTTCGGCGCTCTTGTCGAGCGCGGGCGGCCCGGTCTCGGCCGGTTTCGGCTCGGCGGTCACCTTCAGCGCGGTCATGCGGCCGGCGTCCGAGGAGTCCAGGTTCTCGTCGGCGTGGATGCCGATGATCGTGTCCTTGTACAGCACGACGCTGGCGTTCATGCCGCCCGCGGACGCCGGGTACCGCCAGACCGGCTCGCCCGTCCGCGCGTTCACGCAGATCAGCGTCCCGTCGCCGGCGCCGGTGTAGAAGACGCGCTTGCCGCCGCGCCAGCCGAAGACCGGGCGCGCGAAGGAGTTGTCCTTGGGCGGCCCGCCGGGGCTGGAGGACCAGACGATCTGGCCGCTCTTCTTGTCGAAGGCGTAGAACCGGTCCATGGCCGCGCCTTCGGCGCCCCAGTTGCTGGTGATGCCCCGGACGAGCACCAGGTCGTCCTCGATGATCGGCCCGCCGGTCCGGCCGTTCGTGAACGTCAGGCGGCCCAGCGACTCCATCAGCGAGTGCTGCCACAGCGGCTTCCCGTCGCCGGTGAAGGAGGCGAAGACCCCGGCCGAGGTCAGCACGTAGACGTTGCCCGTTTCGGCGTCCACGCACGGACTCCCGATCGAGTAGCGGTCGTACGTGATGTCGCTCAGGAAGTCGTTGAACCGCCGCTCCCACCGCTTGCGGCCCGTCTCGGCGTCCACGCAGACGAGCACTTCCTGGAGGTCCGCCCCCTGCCCCTGGTAGCCGAAGGCGTACACCTTGCCGTCCGCGACGACGGGCGTGCCGCCCCCGGAAAGGTCGAGCGACCACAGGTCGCTCGCGCCCCGCAGCGCCCACCTGTCCGGCAGGCCGGTTTCGCGGGACACGCCGGTCTGCTCCGGCCCGCGCCAGTTGAGCCATCCGCGCACGTCGGCCCGCGCCGCGGCGCCGACGGCGGTCAGCGCCGCCACGCCCGCGGCGAAGGCGGCGACTTTCTTCTTCGGCAATGAGATCCTCATGGTATTTCCTACGTTACAGACCCGGCGAAAACCCGGCGCGGGCGGTGGTGCGTCATCGCTTCGCCCGCAGATCCACGCAGACCAGGGCGCCTTGCTGGCTGCGGCAGTACAGCAGGCCGTTGGCGAGCACAGGCTGGGTCCAGCAGGTCCCGTCCACCACCTTGGCGCGGGCGATCTCGGTGAACTGGTTCGGCGTAGCGCCGACGACCACGACTTCGCCCCGTTCGGTGAGCACGATCAGGCGGCTGCCCGCCGCGATCAGCCCGCCCTTGCCCATCCCGCGCATCCGCCACCGCTCCGCACCCGTCCGCACGTCCACGCACTTGAGCGTGTTCTCGTCGTTTCCGTAGAGCGACGTGCCCAGGAGCACGCTGGCGTGGAAATGGTTCCGCATGTTCCGGCTCTCCCACACCACCGACGGACGGCCCGAGCCGACACGCACGAGCGCGCCGCCTTTGTTGTAGTTGGAGGAGATGAACACGGAATCCTCGAAAAAGACGGGGTCCGCGGCGTTCACGTCGAAGGACGTCTGCCAGGGGTGCTGCCAGAGCGCGCGCCCGCTGCGCGGGTCCACGCCCACGATGCCGTCGGCGACGAAGAACGCGACCCCGCTCCGTCCGCGTATGGTGAACGGTACGGGCGAGGCGTACCCCGCGGTTCCCGATCCCGAGTTCCAAACGACGCGCCCCGTGCTTTTGTCCAGGGCCACGCCCGCCTTGCCGACGTTGTACAGGGCCAGGTTCCCCTGGATGAGGGCGGACCCGGCGAACCCCCACTGCGGCGCCGCCGCGCGCAGTTCGCGGGCGACGTCGCGCCGCCAGAGCAGCTTGCCCGTTGCGGCGTCCAGACAGAGCGCCTGCCCCTCGCGGCTCAGGGTGTAGACCTTGTTCTCGTGCACCGTCGGCGTGGCGCGCGGCCCGCCGTAGTCGCCCGCACGGCAGGGGTACCGGTACTGCCACACCACCTTGCCCGTCGCGGCCTGGAGGCAGGAGACGACGTCCTGGTCGGCGGTGTTGCCCATGGTGTACACGCGCCCGGCCTTGACCGCCATCGACGAGAACCCCTGCCCGACCTGCGCCGTCCATAGACGCCGCGGCCCGGCGGCGGGCCAGCGCGAGACCCACTGCGTTTCTGGCGAGACGCCGACGCGGTACGGGCCGCGAAACTGGGGCCAGTCCCCCGCCGCCGCGGGCGCGGCGGCGGCTCCCAGGATCAGCGCGGCGGCGTGGAACGCCGCGATCGCGCGCCGAGCCCCGGCGGAGAAGGTACGCGGGCGGCTCATCCGCCCCCGCCCGGCTGCTTCAGGTCGTAGCAGAGCAGCACGTCCTGGTCCCGCAGATAGAGCTTCCCGTTCGCGACCACCGGGTACGGCCAGGAGGGCTCGTTGCTGCGCTCGGTTTGGTCGAAGCGCCCCTTCTCCGTGTAGGCCGCCGGGTTCGCCTCGACGAGGGCGACCGGCCCCCGCTCGCTGCGGCAGTACAGGAAGCCGTCGGCGTAGGTCACCGAGCCCTTGCCGACGCTCCGGTCGGACCACATGGGCTTGCCGGTCTTGAACTCCAGGCACGTCAGGTTGCTGTTGTCGAACCCGTACAGGTAGTCGCCGACGAGCACCATGCCGCCGTGGTGGTTCTGCATCTGGCGCGTGAAGTAGACCTCGGCCGCCGTGGTCGCGCCGGCGCTGCTGGTCAGCTTCGCCAGGCCGCCCCCGTGCTGGTAGGCGGAGGCGGCGAAGACGTGGCCGTCCCGGTAGATGGGCGTGGAGCAGTTGATCCCCTGCCGGTTGGCGGGGCCGTCGTAGCGCCACAGGAACTTGCCGTCGTTCGCCGCGACGCCGACCACGCCGCCGGCCAGGAACTGGATGATCTGGCGCTGCCCGCCCACGTCGGCAGCGATGCACGAGGAGTAGGCGACCCGGTTATTGTCGGGGACCTGGGCCTTCCACACGAGCGCGCCGGTCAGTTTGTTCAGGGCGACGAGGGTCGTCTCGCCGCCGGGCGTGGCGATCACCCGGTCGCCTTCCACCAGCGCCGACTCGCTGTAGCCCCATTGCGGGACGCGCCCGCCGAAGTCCGTGACGAGGTTCTTCTGCCAGCGCAGCTTGCCGTCGGCGAAGTTCAGGCAGACCAGGTCGCCGCTGACGCCGAGGGCGTACAAACGGTCGCCGTCCACGGTCGGCGTCGCCCGCGAGCCGTAGCCCCCCTGCCGGCCCCGCAGCTCCGTGCCCGCCGCGATCCGCGTGCTCCACAGCTCCTTGCCGGTCTTCTCGTCGAGCGCCCAGACGACCTCGTCGTTCCCGCGCAACCCCATGCCCAGGATGCGCCCCTTCGCGATCGCCGGCGTCGCGTGCCCCTCGCCGAGTCCGCGCGCCGTCCAGGCGACCTTCGGCCCCCCGGCGGGCCAGGCCTTGAGCAGGCCCGTCTCTTTGGAAACGCCCGACCGGTCCGGCCCACGAAACTGCGGCCAATCGGCCGCCCGTGCCGCGCCCGAGATCGCGGTGCAGACCAGAAACGCCGTTGCCGCGCGGCCGCTGCGGCGGACCCACTCGTGATTCATTTGTCTACCGCCCTCCCGCGGGTTGTTTGACGTCGTAACAATGCAGCACGTCCTGGTCGCGCAGGTAAAGCCGCCCGTTCGCCACGACGGGGTGCGCCCAGGCCTCTTTGCCGCTGCGATCCGGCGGGTCGAACCGGCCCTTCTCCACGTAGGCGGCGGGGTTCGCTTCGACGAGCGCGATGGTGCCGCGCTGGCTGCGGACGTACAGGTTGCCGTCCGCGTAGAACAGCGACGCGTTTCCGCCGACGCTGCGGTCGGCCCAGGCGACCTTGCCGGTCTTGAACTCCAGGCACGTGAGCGTCCGCGGCTCGTCGAAGCCGTACAGGTGGTCCCCCACCAGGATCATGCCCCCGTGCTTGTTCTTCATGGCGTCCGTGAAGTAGACCTCGGTCGCCGAGGTGCCGCCGTTGCCGTCGGACGCCAGCCGGACCAGGGCGCCGCCTTTGCCGTACGACGTGGCCGCGAACACCTGGTTGTCGCGGAAGATGGGCGTCGCGATGGTGGCCGGCACGCCGGCGTGCCGGTTGTATTGCCAGAGGAGTTTGCCGTCATCGGCCGACAGGCCCACGAGGCCGCCTCCCAGGAACTGGATGTACTGCCGCTTGCCGGCGACGTCGGCCGCGATGATCGAGGAGTAGTGGGCGCTGTACTGGGCGGGCAGCGCCGCCTTCCAGAGCACCGACCCGTCCGTCTTGTTGAGCGCCAGGACGGTAGCGTCCCGCCCGCCGGGCGTCACCAGAAGCCGCTGTCCGTCCACCAGCGGCGACTCGCTGTAGCCCCACCCCGGCACCTGCCCGCCGAAATCGGCGACCAGATCTTTCTGCCACAGCCGCTTGCCGGTGGCGAGGTCGAGGCAGACCAGGTCGCCGCTGTCGCCCAGGGCGTACACGCGGCTGCCGTCTATCGTCGGCGTCGAGCGGGAGCCGTCGTCATAGTCCTTGGGCCGCCGGTTGGCCCTGGCGACGGGGGCGCTCCAGACCTCCTTGCCCGTGGCCGCGTCGAACGCCCAGACGGTCTCGCTCTCGCCCCGGTGCCCCATGCCGTACAGACGGCCGCGCGCCACCGACAGGGAGCCGTACCCGCCGCCCAGCCCCCGCACGGTCCACAGGAGTTTGGGACCTTCGGCGGGCCAGGTCTTGAGCAGGCCCGTCTCTTTGGACACGCCGGTGCGGTCCGGGCCCCGCCACTGCGGCCAGTCGGCGGCGGTGGCGGCGGCGAGGGCCACGCCCAGCAGACCGAGCGTCATGCCTCCGGTAACGAAACGGGATAACCTCATGATCGAACCTGCCTTACTGGGGGATGCCCAGGCACTCCTCCATCCCCGCGTAGAAGCCCCCGCCGGCGCCGATCTTGTAGACCTTGAGCGGCTTGCCCGGCCCCGCCACGGTGAACTGGTTGGCGGTCGCGCCGGGCTGGAGGGCGGCCTGGACGGCTTTGACGTGCCCGTCGGCGAAATTGGCGTCGAAATGGCCCTGGTGCCGGGACTGCACGAGCTGCCGCTGCTGGCCCGGCCCGGCGCCCACCGCCGTGTTGCCGTCGTATGACATGATGGTGTCGGCGGGGCGCTCCAGGGCGGCGAGGGCGATCGTGGTCGGGCTGGGGTAGAATCCGTTCGCGAACAGGGCGCCGTTGACGGTGTAACTGGTGAAGGCGGGGGTCCCGGTGCACGGGGCGCCCACGAGGGCCGCGGTGCTCATCGCCTCGGGCTCGCTGGGGCAGCGCGTCACCCCGTCGTTCTTGACGTACGGGGCGACCGACCAGTAGAACGTCGCCACGCAGGCGCCCTCCATGTAGGCGGACATGGGGAACCGCTCGTCATAGTCCTGGATGTACATCAGGGTGGCGGTGGCGTACTGGCGGGTGTTGCTCAGGCAGGACGCCTGGCGCGCCTTCTCGCGGGCCTGGGCGAAGACGGGGAACAGGATGGCGGCCAGGATCGCTATTATGGCGATCACCACGAGCAGCTCGATCAGCGTGAACGCCGCGGAGCGCCTGCCTGTGGCGAGCGCGTTGGCCGAACCGGGAAGAGACGCGGGCACAGGCCGGGGGGAATCTGGGGTTTCTATTGCCGAACCCTCCTTTACCAGGGTGTATACATTGTACCTGCGGAGCGAGGTTCCCTTATCAGATGACGCAGGGTCGGGGAAACGGTTCATATTTTTCTTTTCTGCGTGCAGCGGTGGCGGCGCGGTGCCATAGCCCGGCGGATCGACCCGCACCCGCGCGGGCACCGGCGCGCCAGGTATGAGTGCCGGGACTCCTGGGTAACGTTCCCGTACGTGCCCCCCGCGCGCGGTGAGGCCCGCCGCAAATTTGGCCGAGGGGGAACCGAGGCACCATGGAACACCAGATACCGCTCGATCCCGCGGCGCGCGCGGACAGCCCGCAGCAGGACGACCTGCGCGACGACGGCACGCACGAAGTGGCGCCGGACCTGGCGTATAAGCGGCTCGCCATCGTGAACGTCGTCTTTTACGGCGCCCCGGGCGCGGGCGACCGCAACTGGGTGCTGATCGACGCCGGCGTCGGCGGCACCACGGGGCTCATCATCGGCGCGGCGGAGGAGCGGTTCGGGGCGGGCGTCCGCCCCGCGGCCATCGTGCTGACGCACGGCCACTTCGACCACGTGGGCGTCCTGGAGGCGCTCGCCGAGCGCTGGGACGCGCCGGTCTACGCCCACGAGCTGGAACTTCCGTACCTCGACGGCCGCGCCAGCTACCCGCCCCCGGACCCGTCCGTGGGCGGCGGGCTCATGTCCGCGCTGTCGCGCTTCTACCCGCGCGGGCCGGTGAACGTCGGGGGCAGGCTCCAGGCACTGCCGGCCGACGGGGGTGTGCCGCCGATGCCGGGCTGGCGCTGGGTCCACGCCCCGGGACACACCCCCGGACAGGTCGCGCTGTGGCGCGAAGGGGACCGGGCGCTGATCGCCGCCGACGCGTTCATCACCACCCGGCAGGAGTCCGCCTACGCGGCGCTCACCCAGGAGCCGGAGATGCACGGCCCGCCGATGTACTACACGCAGGACTGGCAGAACGCCCGCGCCTCGGTCGAACGTCTGGCGGCGCTGGAGCCCGAGATCGTCGTCCCCGGCCACGGGCGCGCGATGCGCGGCGAGCCGATGCGGGTCGCGCTCCGCACGCTCGCGCGGGACTTCGACCGCGTCGCCGTGCCGGAGCACGGGCGCTACGTCCAGGACCCGGCGCGCGCCGCGGAAGGCACCGCATACGTGCCGAAGGAAGCGCACTGAGCCGCTACCTGCACGTCCGGCTGACGGTGGTTCGTCACGGCGACCCTGAGGAAGAATGCGTTTAACCGCCAAGAGTGCCAAGGGGAGATAAAGGGGACGACTCTCACTCCTCTCCTCTTGGCGTCTTGGCGGTTAAACCTGTCTCACTGTGGGATGCCCTTGCAGTCGCTCCTGCCCGCGTAGAACCCGCCGTTCGCGCCGATCTTGTAGACCTTCAGGTCCCTCCCCGGGAGCGGGAAGGAGAACTGCTTCGCCGTGCCCCCGAGCGACGCCTGGATGGCTTTGACGTGCCCATCGGCGTAGGTGGCGCTGAAGGTGTTCTGGTGGCGGGCCTGCACCGGCTGGCTCTGGTCCATGATGACGTTGCCGTCGTACA
>CADCTO010000198.1 GCA_902805585.1 uncultured Armatimonadota bacterium
AGCGGGGACATGAGCAGCGACCCGGAGTACAGTTTCCGACTGGAGAGGACGAGCTACAAAAGCCGGGACCTGGTCTACGAAGAGCCGGGGCGCCGGCTGGTCATATACCTGGAGATGTCGGGGGCGCGGCGGTTCGACTGGGTGGGCGTGGACGAGTCGTTCGAGGCGTGGGACGTGCCGGCGGGCGAGCCGATACCGCCGGCGAAGAGGGAGCAGATCCTCGGGCGCCTCGCCGACTGGAACCGCGCGCGGGGGCTGCGCATCGGCATCGGCCCGGCCATGAGCATGGAAGCCATCTTCGCCGGGCACGAGCGCGACGGCTGGACGGTCGTGCGGAACCCGGACGGCAGCACGACCGTGTCGCCGCCGCAGGGCGAGACGCTGCTGGCGCGCCTCCGTAAGTGGTTCAGGCGGGGCAAGGCGTAGTGCAACACCGCTGCCGCGAAGGCAGGGGCGGCGCTGAGTTGGTGCGCGGCGGCGTTGTCCACGTTCTACTAACCCGTGGGAAAGTACCGTGCCCTCCCCTGTCCCGTCCGGTTCCTTGCGTTTCGTAAAACAGACCGCTTCGGATACCCCTGGCTGGCGCGCTCAACGGTCGAACGCCATTGCCGCAAATGGCTCTCGGTGGTCCCCCGGATGGCTCTTTCGGGCGAGGCTCCGCCGGCCCCGCCCGCGGAATAATCTCCGCGTGAGCACCACACCCCCTTCGTGCCTCAGGGGCCACGGGGAGATCATCTCACACGAGGAGGAGTAGGAATGGCGATACGGGGCAGCTGTCTGTGCGGTGCGGTGCGCTACGAGGTCACCGGCTCGTTTCAAGTGATGGGTCACTGCCATTGTTCGATGTGCAGGAAGTCCAACGGGGCGGCGTTCGCGACGTGGGGGATCATCAACCCGGACCAGTTCCGGTGGACGTCGGGCGCGGAACTGGTCCGGGGGTACCAGTCCTCCCCCGAACGGCAGAGGTGCTTCTGCGGGGAGTGCGGGTCCGCGCTCGTCTCCACCCACGCCGGGGCGGTCACGGAGGTGGTGGTGGGGAGCGTCGACGGCGACCCGGGCGCGCGCCCGGTCGAGCACATCTTCGTGGGGTCGAAGGCGCCCTGGTACGAGATAACCGACGCGCTCCCGCAGCATCAGGAGTGGCCCCCGGGGATGCAGCCCTGACGGGCGACGGGGCCACCCGTTACGCCGCCGGCGTACGCACGCGCCAGCCATGTGGGCCTGCGTACGCCGGCGGCGGGTACACTTGACGCGGAAAGCGCTTGTTGATCACACTTCGATTCCCGACGTAAAGCGTGCCCCGGGGCCGGTGATCGCGGCGCGACTGAGACCGAATGTGCGGCGGCCCTGCGCCGCGCCCGACTTGAACAGGAAAGAAACGAACCACCTTTTGCACGCCGGCCCGCTTCTGCCGGTTTCGGGCTACGAGTAGTTCCGTCGTCGATGCGTGCACCGTCTCGCACAGTATCAGCACGCGGCGTGCGCGGGTCGTCCTCGCCAGCGGTCAGACCCGGAGGACCTGCCTATCGCTTCCTCAAGAGCAGGACGCGCTGACGCTTCGGCGGGGTGCCCGCATCGAACGTCACGCGCAAACGCTTCCCCCTCCCCTCCCACCGCTGGCGGCTAAAGCGCCACTGCACCTCCATCCCGGTGTTGCCTCTTTCCCAGCCCTCCAGGAACAGGGTGGAGCCGTCCTGGCGTAGACGGAAGACGTCGCGCCCTTCGGCGACCAGCCGGCCGGTCCGCTCCTCCACCGTCCACCAGCCCACCTCGGCGTCGCGCGGCGGGCGATAGTCGTAGCGGTAGGTGAGGCGCTGTCTGTCTCGGGACTGTTTGACGTGCAGGCGGACCGGGGTCACCGTGCCGTCGTTACCGGTCACGGTCCCTTCCCAGCTGCCGCCCACGACCTGTGCCAGCCCGTTAAGCCGGGCCACATCCACCCGGGACCGCTCCGGCAGGGCGGGGCGCTTCCACCAGGCGACCCCCGCGGCGAGCCCGACCCCGATCAGCGTTGCGGCCACAAAGTGAGGGGCAGGCAGCCCGACAAGTCCCGAGCGCGGGGGCGGCAGCAGCGCGGCGCGACCTTGCCGCGCGGTCAGGGCGATGCGCCGGGAGAGATCCGGGGGGACGGCCGCCGAGACGGCATGTCGCTCTAGCAGGGTCGCCAGGAGCCCGACCGACGCCACGATGCCCAGCTTTCGCAGCCGCTCCCGCAGCCGCTCCAGCGCCCGGCTCACCCGCATCTGAGCCGCGTTCTCCCCGATCCCCAGGCTCTGGCCGATCTCGCCGTGGCTCCGCTGCTCGAAGAAGCGGAGCAGGAGCGCCTCACGGTCCCCGGGGCGCAGGTGAGCCAGGGCCTCGTTGAGGCGCGGCTCCAGCCGCCCCCAGAGGGCCCGCGCCTCCTGCTCGCGCGCCTTCTCCCACTCCATTCCCGCGGCCTCCTCCCGGGTTTTGCGCCTCCCCTCCGCGCGGCGGGCGTTCCGGGCGGTGTTACGGGCGGCCACGAAGAGCCAACCCGCCAGCGAGCCCTGGCGCGGGCGACTCAGTTTCCGCGCTTCACGGGCCAGCAGGAGGAACGTCTCCTGCGCCGCGTCCGCCGCCACCTCGGGGTGCCCCAGTTCCCGCAGGCAGGTGGCATACACGAGCCGCTCGTAGCGCTCCCCCAGGCGCGTGAAGGCGGCTTCGTCGCCGTCCTGGCAGTAGCGCCGCAACAGGTCCTGGTCTGTCGCCTCCCTCAACGGGGGGCCCGCCGGAAGATCTGAAACTCGCCGCGTGCGACGTCGGCGTAGGTCCGCGCCTTCGCGTGACCGTCGGCGAAGACATAGTTGCCGAAACCGTTGTGTCCCGCGGCGGGGACGCGCCCGGGGTCGAGGAACTCGGCACAGGCGGAGACCAGCGCCTCGCTCACCCCGAGCGTCCCCTGCCGGCCGGGCAGTTTCCAGCCGTCGCACCCTAAAAGTGTCGCGCCGCCGCCGAAGGACATGCGGCTGTCGGACGTCACCTCGCCCTCCTCGATGACGCCCCCCCATGCTTCCGCGAGGACGGCGGTACTCGCCGGGAACTCGAAGGCGGAAAGGGGCTGGCCGACCGCCCCTGTCGTATCGTCCAGCAGGGGCGCCCCGCTGGAGTCGAGACGGGTGATGAGTCGGTTGGCCAGGGCGTAGGAGCGCGGCTTTTGCCGGGCTTTGTAGCGCCCGTCCCAGACTTGGTCACCGCGCCGGGCGATCGTGTCTTCGGGGCACTGGAAAATCGGGGCATTCTTGAGGTAAGGCAGAAGCTGCTGGTCGTAGGGCATGGTGGCGAAGTCGCCGCCGTTGACGGGGGGCGTCCAGCACTCCGCCGGGAGCCGTTCCTCGTAGTCGTGGGAGTAGAGCAACAGGGCGGTCCCGATCTGCTTCATGTTCGAGAGGCAGCCCACCTGGCGCGCCTTTCGGCGCCCCTGGGCTAACACGGGAAAAAGGATCGCCGCCAGAACGGCGATGATTGCGACTACGGTCAGCAGCTCGATCAGCGTGAAGGCGCGGGAGCGGCCGCTCGGGGAACGATGGGTTGACGAGTTGATAGTCATGAAACCTTCTCCTTATAACCAGGAAGGTCCGCCGACGTTCCAAATCCCACAGTTCCGAAAAGATCATCGTAGGACCCCGCCGTTGCGGAGCGTTTCTTCGGACACTAAAGGACGAGATGGTACGACGAGAAGACCCGGGAGCTGGCGCAGGCGTTCTTCTCGCTGGCGCGCTCGGGAGACGGGGCGGCCGCCCTGGAGGCGAGTCGGCACCGGCCGCCGCGGGTCGTCCCACGATTGAGGAGCGAGAGCCAAGGATAAGGCCGGTGAGTTCGGGTATACTGTGACAGCAAACCACCGGAGACCCGATGAACGAGCCCTCCTTTCACGCCTCGGCCCGAAACACCCTTGAAGAACTGCGCCGGGACTACCCGGACGCGCAGTTCCTGGCCCTGGGGCAGACCGCGCTGTGGGACGAGCCGACGAAGGCCGCGTTCCGCCGCGCACTGGACGTCATCTGGCCCGAAGCCCGGCTGATCGCCGCCGCGCACGATTCCGACTACTTCGCCAAGCTCCCCGGGCACCCGGCCCACACCGGGTCGGAAAAGTACGCGCTGCTGCCCCACGACGACGCCGGCACGCGCGGCCTGTGGTCGGCGGCGGGCGAGATGAGCCGCCTGTTCGGGTCCGAGGACGTGCCGACGCATACGCGGCTGGAGGAGGCCGGCGTCTCGCTGCACCGGGCTCTGCAGGATGTCCCGGACCCGGAAGCGGTCCTGTCGGAGATCACCGCGGCCTGGGGGTGGACCGGCATCATCCACACCGAGTCCGGCCGGCGGATCGCGCACGACATACCGCTCGCGGACATCCTGCCGACGCTCCGGGCACAGATCGCGTGGGCGACGGACGGGAGCATCGAATGTCTGGAGGGGGACGCGAAACACGGTGCGCGCGCCGTCGCCGATACGCTGCGGGGCTGGGTGGACACGTTCGCCGAGCAGCACCCTCGCGCCTCCCTTTCCGACCTGTACCGCGACCTGTTCCCCCGGCTCTATGATCTTCTGCTCGGCGCCCCGCCCGCCAACCTTTCCAC
Source organism: uncultured Armatimonadota bacterium (assembly GCA_902805585.1). Lineage (GTDB taxonomy): Bacteria > Armatimonadota > Armatimonadia > Armatimonadales > Armatimonadaceae > CADCTO01. Next base: position 4,599 of record CADCTO010000198.1, read on the forward strand.
CTCGAACACGCTCCGCCTGCTGCGCTTCAATCGGGCGACCGCCCATCTGCCCCGGTTCCGATTCCTGGAGCTTTTCCTCGACACGGCCACGCGGACGGAGGCCATCGACGCGTACAACCTGGCCGTGGCCGGGTCCGAGACGTACACCCTGGACCGCTTCGGCGAAGGCGCGCTGCCGTTCGACCTGGTGATCCCCGGCAAGGGGCGCGGCACGCTCTGCGTCCGCTCGGACGCGACGGTGACGGTGGCGACCGAGGTCCCCATTACGCTCTGCGCCTCGTGCGACGTGACGAGCGTGGCGCAGCTCGCCGAACTGGTGGAGCGTGAACTGGGGCCGGACGTGGCGCTCGTCGGCAAAGCCGTGTCGCTGATCTCGCTGCTCGCCGCCGAGTTCGTCCTGGTCTTCCACGAGGGGGCGTCGGGCTATACGCACCGGACGCGGGAGATGCACGCGCGGCTCCGGGCGCGCGGCGTTCCGCTGCCGGGCCTGCGCCCGATCCTGCGCGTCCGCCACGCCACCTGGGACGCCCTGGCGCCGCTCGGGGACCGCGTCACGTTCCGCCTGCCGGAGCACCTGGCGCAGGCGTTCGGGCGCGGCACGATTTCGGCCGAGGAGTTCGCCACGTGCTGGCGGTGCGCCGTCCGGCACGAAGAGGACCGGGTGAAACAGCTCGCCGAACTGCGCGCGCCGCGCGACCTCCTCCCCTACCTTTCGCGGACGGTCGGCAACGGCTGGCAGGAGCGCGAGCGCGCGTACCAGGCCGCGCGGATGCGCCTGCTGGGCATCTGGGACCGGGCGCAGGCCATCCAGGGCCGCGTCTACACGCTCTACGATCAGGTCAAGCAGGTCAAGCGCGACGTCGTGGCGCTGGAGCGGGCCAAGGGCGACGACTTCCGCACCCGGGTGAAGCCGCTCCGCGAGCGCCTGTGGGAGATGGCGACGCAGAACAGCGACGGCACGGAAGCGCAGGAGCTGCAGCGCCGGATCGACGCCCTGCAGGCCGAGCGCGCGGCCCGTTTCGACCGCGACATCCAGGAGCGGCGGGGGCAGATCCGGTTCGCCCTGGCGACCGTGCGCGACCTGAAGGCGCAGCGGCTGGCGCTGGAGCGGGGACCGGAGGCCACGGAAGCACGGAAGGCGCTGCGGCGTATCGAAGCGGAAGCCGAGCGCGCCAAGGCGCGGCTCGCCCGCAACGCCGTCAGCGTGTCCCTGGGCCTGCCCCACACCAACTACCGCCCGTCCGCCTGGTGGTTCCCCCTGGTAGACCGTTCCGGCGCGTGGTTCCGGCGGCTGTCGGAGACGGCGGAATACCATCTGGAACACCTGACGTGAGGCCATGAGCCTCCCCTTCACCAAGATGCAGGGCGTCGGCAACGACTTCGTCGTCGTGGACGAGGGCGACTGGGCGGACGGCGACTGGGCCGCGCGGGCGCGCGCGCTCTGTGACCGGCGTTTCGGCGTGGGGGCCGACGGCCTGATCGTCATCGGACCTTCCTCCCGCGCCGACGTACGGATGCGGTTCTTCAACCCGGACGGGACCCCCGACATGTGCGGCAACGGGCTGCGCTGCGTCGTCCGGTTCGCACACGGCCGGGGCCGCATCGGCGAGCGAGGGCACGTGGAGACCATCGCCGGCGTCCGCGCGGTGACCGTCGGCACGGACGGCATCGTCACGGCCGAGATGGGGGTGCCGCATTTCGCGCCCGCCGACCTGCCGATGCGTGTATCGGTCGATCGGGTCGTGGACTTCCCGCTTCCCCTGGATGGCGAAGCGTTGCCCATCTCCGCCGTGTCCACCGGCAGCACCCACACCGTCGTTTTCGTGGACCGGCTGCCGGACGACGACCTGTTTTTCCGCCTGTCGCCCCGGATCGAGAACCACCCGCTGTTCCCCGAACGCACGTCGGTGATGTGGACCCGCGTCGCGGCCCCCGACCGAATCGACCTCCGCATCTGGGAGCGGGCGGCGGGCGAGACGCTGGGGTGCGGGACCGGCGCCTGCGCCGCGGCCGTGGTCGCGCGGGCGCAGGGGAAGGTGGCGAGTCCCGAGGTGACGGTGGTCTCCCGCGGCGGTACGCTCCGCGTCGGTTGGCCGGGCGGGGAGGGCGACACCGTCCTCCTGAGCGGCCCGGCGGAGATCGTGTTCACCGGCCTCTGGCCGGACGATCCCGCGTAGCCCATGCCGACGAAAGTCCCCCTCCAGGGCAGCCCGGAACCGTTCCACCTGCTCAACCGCATCCCCATCCGCGAGTCCGGCGAGCCGCTCGTGGATCTGCGCGACGCGTGCCCGCTGGTGCTGCTCCGGCCGGGGTGCCTGCCGTACCTGCGCCGGACCGTGGCCGCGATGCTGAACCGCGCGCAGGACGAACTCCCGCCGGGCTTCCGGTTCACGGTCTCGACGGCCCTGCGGACCCTGGAGATGCAGAGCGGGATGTACTGGCACAACTACAACCGCCTCAAAGCCGAGAAGCCGCACTGGCCGACCTCCGCGCTGCGGCGCACGACCAACAAATACTTCGCGCCCCCGGACGCGAAGGCCCCGCCGGGACACACCACGGGCGGGGCCGTGGACGTCGGCCTCGTCGGGCCGGATTTCCGCGCGCGGGACATGGTCGCCCCGACCACCGGGTGGGAGGCGGCGTACACGTGGTCCGACCGCATCGGGCCGGAGGCACGGCAGAACCGGCAGATGCTTATCCACGCGCTGACGAAGGCCGGGTTCTCCAACTGCCGCGACGAATGGTGGCACTGGTCGTACGGCGACAACGCCTGGGCGGTGCGCACGGGCTGCGCCCTCGCCTGCTACGGTCTGATCACCCCTCCCGCCGGTTTCACGTTCGTCGCCCGGCCGCCGGACCGACGGCCCGACTACGCCGCCTTCGGCCGTGACCGTTCGCGCCGGCGCGTTTGGGCCTGATGCGGGCAGGCAAAACGTGCTATAATCGGAACATGATGCCGAACCTCAAGCCAGCCGCCACCCTGTTGTTCCTGGTTTTTGTTGTCGCGCCGGCGGCGCTCGGCGCGTCGAAGAAACCGGCGGCCGGGTCCGCCTCGTTACGGCAGGCCGTCGTTCAGGTGGACGGCATCACGAACCGCGTGGTCGATGAACTGTGGGAGGCGACCGATCACTACTGGCACGACGGCGACTACAACCGGATCGTGGGTCTGGTGCGCGTGTGCGTGGAGGCGGACCCGGCCTTTTTCGAGGCGTGGGGGGTGGGCGGATGGCTGCTCTGGAGCATGGGGGACACCGGGGCCGCGGACGCGTTCCTCAAAAACGGTCTGGCGCGCAACCCGGGCCGCTGGCAGCTTCATTATGAGCTGGGCTGGCATCTGTTCAACACGAAGCGGTTCGCGGACGCCCTGCCGTACCTGAAAAAGGCGAGCGCGATCCCGAGCGCGCCCGCGCAGGCCTGGAAGACGCTGGGCCACTGCTACGACAAATTGGGCCGCCTGGACGAGGCGCTGGCCACCTGGCGTCAGGTGGTGCGACGCTTCCCGCGGGATGCCACGGGACCGAGGAACCTGCGCCGCCTCGAGGAGAAGAAGCGCGCGGCCGCGTCGCGTACCGGCTGATGGCGGAGCCCGAGGCGCCCCCTTCCCCTGCCCGTTTCACCGTACCCCCGACGGCCTATCTCTGGCTGTCGCTCCTCCTGGCCACTTTCGCTCTCCGCCCCTTCCTCGAACCTTCGGCACGGCTCGCGCCGGCCCGTACCGAGACACAGACGGCGACGGTGTTCGAGAAAACGGTGCAGGCCGAGTACCAGACGCGTGTCGCCTTCGGCGTGTCCGCGTATGAAGGCCTGTCTCCTGGCGTCGCCGCGAGCCGGAAGAAGGCGCTCAGCGACGCGATCCGGCAGTACCGAAGTCTGCTCGGCAAAACGTCGTCCCCGAACCTCCCGCGCCGCCTGCTCGTCCTCCTGCACGCTGCTGAGAGCCCGTTCGAGGAGCGTCTGGTCAGCGAGTCGCTCGTTCCCGCCCTCCGGTCCGCCGGGGCGAGCCGGGCGGAGATCGACGCCGAGACGGCGCTCTGGCGCGACCTCTACGGGAAACGGCAGGTCTCCCCCGATCGCGCGCCGGACGAGGAGCGTCGCATCCGGGGCATGCGGCTCGGTTTCCTCGAAGACCGGGCGCTCCAGGACCTGTACGCGGCATCCGGCGACCGGGCCCGCGCGGATCGGTATCGCGAACGGCTGACATCGGCGGCGGGCCGGTTCCTGAGCCGGATCGTTCCGATGCTGCTGCTCCTCGCGCTCACCTTCTTTGCCGGGCTCATCTTCCTGATCGTGTTCCTCGTGACCGTCGTGGACAAGCGATGGCAGCGCGTGGCGCGCGTGGCGACGCGGCCGCAGACCCTGGGCTGGGGCGACCTGCTGGACGCCTTCGTGTTCTACCTGTTCCTGGTGCGTGGCGTTGGGTTTTTCGTCAGCCTGGTGGTCGCGCCGCGCTCCGTCACCACCACGCGCGAAGCGCTCCTCCTGTCGGCAACCGTCCAGATCGGGACGGGGTTGGCGGCGCTAGGGTACCTGTGGGCGTGGGCGCGCCGTCAGGGCGTGACGCTGGCCGACATCGGCCTGACGTCGCGGGGTGCCCTGCTCGCGAACGTCGGATACGGGATGGCGGCCTACGCGGCCACTCTGCCGGCCGTGCTGTTGCTACGAAAGGTGTCCGAGCTGATCTTCCGGAACATCCCCAACACGACGCCCAACCCGATCATGCCGCTGATCACCAGCGAGCGCGACCTGACGGGGCGCCTGGTGATCTTCGTGATGGTCGCGCTCGCCGCACCCCTGTTCGAGGAGATTTTCTTCCGGGGCGCGCTGTTCGGCGGGCTGCGGGCGCGCTATCCATGGGTCATCTCGGCGGTGATCTCGTCGGCGCTGTTCGCCGTCGTCCACCCGGCGCAGGACTGGCTTCCGATCTTCGGGCTGGGCTTCGGCCTGGCGACGATGCGCGAGATGCGCCAGAGCCTGGTGCCCTGTATCACGGCGCACCTGCTCCAGAACACGGCGACCTTCCTGCTGATCTCCAGTCTGTTCGGCGATTAACGGCGGGAACCTTCGGCGATGGCGGATGTTATAATAAGTGTACGAGTTACACCACGAGGCGACCGGGACGGCGTGCTCGGCGTGCGGGACGGCGTACTGCTGGTCCGCGTCGCCGCGCCGCCGGTGGGCGGGGCCGCGAACCAGGCTTGCGTCCGTCTGATCGCCGACGCCTTCGGGATCCGCAAATCGCAGGTAGAGATCGCCGGTGGCGCGGGCGCGCGCGACAAGCGGGTCGTCCTGCGGGGCGTCACGCCCGACGACGCGGCGCGGCGGCTGGCCGCTCTGGCGGCGGCGCCGGACAACAAAAAGACCGCCCCGTGATACAATTCGTATAGGAGCAACGGGGAGACGACAATGAGCGACGACATACGCAACGTTTTGATCATCGGGAGCGGACCGGCTGGCCTGACAGCCGCGATCTACGCCGCGCGGGCGAACCTGCGTCCGCTGCTCCTGGAAGGCTTCCAGCCCGGCGGGCAGCTCATGATCACCAGCGACGTGGAGAATTTCCCGGGCTTCCGGGACGCGATCACCGGGCCGGAGCTGATGGAGCAGATGCGCGCCCAGGCCGAGCGCGTCGGGACCGACATCGTGACCGACGACGCGGTCGAGGTGGACCTGTCGCACCGCCCTTTCACCGTCAAGACCCGCATGAGCGGCGACTTCAAAACGAAGACGCTGGTCATCGCGACCGGCGCGTCGGCCAAGTGGCTGGGCCTGTCGTCGGAAACGGCGCTCTACAGCAAAGGCGTCTCGGCCTGTGCGACCTGCGACGGCTTCTTCTTCCGCGGCAAGGACGTCGTGGTCGTGGGCGGCGGCGATACCGCCCTCGAAGAGGCGCTGTACCTGTCGCGGCTCGCCAGCAAGGTGACGCTCATCCACCGGCGCGACACGCTCCGCGCGTCCAAGATCATGCAGGACCGGGCCATGAAGAACGAGAAGATCGAGTTCCTGTGGGACACGGTCGTCAAGGAGATCCTGGACCCCGAGGCGGGCAAAGTGACCGGCGTGCGGCTCCACAACCTGAAGACCGACGAGGAGCGCGTCCTGCCGACCGACGGCGTGTTTATCGCCATCGGGCACAAGCCGAACACGGACATGTTCCGGGAGTCCCTGGACCTGGACGACATGGGCTACATCTGCGTGACCAAGGGGACGCACACCGGTGTGCCCGGCGTCTTCGCGGCCGGCGACGTCCACGATACGGTGTACCGCCAGGCCATCACGGCAGCGGGCTCGGGTTGTATGGCGGCGCTCGACGCCGCACGGTTCCTGGAAGCGGAAGAAGCCCGGGGTTAGGGATGAGGGGCCAGGGATGAGGGATGAGAAAGAGCCAGGATTTTCTTCCCATCCGTTGCCCCTCATCCCTCATCCCTCATCCCTCATCCCTGGCCGCGTCGTCTCTATCGGCGTCGATCTGGTGGATGTGGACCGGGTGCGTGACGCGCTGGCGCGCCACCCCGGCCGGTTCACAAACCGTGTCCTCACCCCGACGGAGCGCGACTACTGCCTTTCCCGTCCCGATCCCGCGCCGCACGTCGCCGCACGGTTCGCGGCCAAGGAAGCCGTCATCAAGTGCCTGGGTGGGGGCTGCGGTTTCGCCGATATCGAGGTCGTGCGCGCACTCACGGGCTTCCCGTCCATCACGCTGCGCGGCCGCGCGCTGAAGCGGGCGGGCAACCGCAGCGTTCTTGTATCGCTCAGCCATCTCCCCCAACTCGCCGCCGCCTTCGCCGTCCTCGTCGAGCCGGAGCCGGCCCCGTGACCTCCTGCTGCTCCCTCAGTCACCTGCTCCTGGCCGCCACACGCCGTCTGGAGGCGGCCGGCATCCCTGCCGACGAAGCGCGGGCCGAGGCGCGCCTTCTTCTCCAGGCCGCGCTCGGCCTCAGCCGCGAACAGATGTACCTGCGGCCCGATGCGGACGTAGACCAGGCCGGCGCGGCGCGCTTCGATTCCCTGGTAGCCCGCCGAGGACGGCGGGAACCGCTGGCCTATATCACGGGGACGCGCGCCTTCTACGGCCTCGACTTCACCGTGTCACCGGCCGTTCTGATTCCCCGCCCGGAGACCGAGCTGCTGGTCGAAGCCGCCTTGCGTCACCTGGAGGGGGTGGAGACGCCGCGCATCGCCGACGTCGGCACCGGGTCGGGGTGCATTGCGATCGCCCTCGCGGCGCATCTGCCACGGGCACGCGCGTGGGCCTCGGACATCTCGCCCGAGGCGCTCGAAGTCGCGCGGGCCAATGCCGAACGCCATGGCGTCGCGGGCCGTGTCACGTTGGCGGAAGGCGACCGCCTGAAGCCTCTGGCCGCGTCCGCGCCATTCGACACCATCCTGTCCAACCCGCCGTATATCGGCGAGCGGGAGGTCGATGCGCTGATGCCGGAAGTCCGGGATTGGGAACCGCGCGTCGCACTGACCCCGGGCGACGACGCGCTTGCGTTTTATCGGCACCTGGCGAACGAAGCGCCGCCGCTGCTCGCGGCCGGCGGCCTGCTGGCGGTGGAGGTCGGCCAGGGGCAGGCGGAGGCGGTGGCGGCCCTCTGGACGGAGGCGGACCTCAAAGAGGTGAACATCCTGCCGGACTACGCGGGCATCGGGCGTGTGGTGCGAGGGATCGCCCGGTGACCGTCGCCGCCTTTTTCCGCTGCTCGCTGGCGCTGCCCCTCGTGCTGCCGCTCCTGGCGCTTCCCGGCGCGCTGGCGCGGGGAAGGATCGGCGAAACGGAGTTCCTACTGCTGATGTCGCTCGTGTTCGGCGGCGTTCCGTACCTGATCTTCGCGGGGCTGCTGCTCTGGTAGTCGCGTGGCAAAACGGAGCCGCAGTTGAAGCGCGCCGGCGTACTGGCGCCCCTCCTGATGCTGCCCGTCTACTGGCTCTGTCTCGCCATCGACGCGGGGATCACACGGCAACTCGTACGCGAGCCCGCGCATCTGGGGAACCTGATGTTCACCTTCTCGCTGTTCCTCCTCGCCTTCGGCTACGCCTACGTCCTGCTCACCCTCATGTTGCTGGCGCTGTTCACGCGCCTGGGCTGGGTACGCCGGTAGCGCGGCAGTGCCGGTTCAGCCGCCGAAGACCAGAGTCGTGACGGAATGGGGCGGCACGATCAGCGGCTTGCCGGTCGCCTCCCCCGCCTTCAGCGCCGTGGTCCGGTAGCCGTTCTCCGACACCTCATGCTTCTGCGCGGTGGCCCCGGCCGCCGGTTTCCAGTCCGCGTGCTCACACCGGACCGCCTGCGGATCGTCGGTCCGGTTGATGAGCAGGAGCGCGCGGCGCCTCTGCGCCGGACTCGCGACGGCGAAGGCGACGACGCGCCGGTCGTCACCGCTGGCGCTCGCCACCCGGCTGCCGACGAAGAAGGTGTTGAACAGGTGGAACACGTGCGCGCCGGGCCGTCGGCCATCCCGCGGGTCGGTCTTGCCGTAGATGCCGTCCTTCTCGTTCCATGCCTGCGTGGAATCGGCGCCCGCGCTGGCCGCCGCCACCATCGTCAGGGCGTCGAAGACGCCGCCCTTGTGGTTGGTCATGCGCGGGTCGCGCGTCTCCCAGGTCCAGCTGACGTTGTACTCCCCGAGCATCACCGGAACGCGGCGGTTCGGACTCTCGCGCTTCAGCATCTCCACTATCGCGCCGGTGTACTTGCCGATACCGGCGGCCCGGTCGTACACCTCCTGGTCGGACGTGTCGGCGCTGCCGCTGGCGTACGCGTGGAACGAGAAGAAGTCGAGGTTCGGCAGGGTGCCCTTCACGAAGCGTGTGTGGAACGGGATCAGGTCGGGGCGGGCGGCGGCGGGCCCGCCGACGCGAATAGTCGGATCCACCCGCTTCATCGCGACGGCGCACTTGTTGAAGATGGCGGCCAGATCCTCCACCCGATCGGGCCGGGCGGGGTCCTTCAGCGGTCCCCAGCCGCCGTTTGTGTGGAAGGTCGTGAAATACGCATCGTCCTTCTCGTTCGTCACCTCCCAGTAGCGCACCCCGAGTTTCGCGTCTTTGTTGACGAGGCGCACGAGGTCGGCCAGCAGGGCGGCGTAGCGGTCGGACTGGTCGGCGTCCAGGCGCCCGTCCTTGTCCGTGTCCATCCAGGCGGGCCAGCCGGAGATGTTGACCAGTCGCGCGGGGTTCGTGCCGAAGCGTACGCCCAGCGCGCGCTTGACCTTGTCCGCGTCCCAGCGCCGGTTCGCCTCGTCGATCAGGCCGTCCTTGGTTCGGGAGTCGCCCATCACGCCGGCGTGGTGGAAGCGGACCAGGCCCACCCCCAGGTAGGCGAGGTTGTCTTTGTAGGCCCGCCCCTGGGTCTGCTCCGGGTTGAACCCGTTGAAAAGGTTGATGGCGAAGCTGCGGGCGGTCGTCGCCCCCAGGGGCTTGCTCCAGTCCACGCGCACCGCGACCGGCGCCGTATTGCGCGGGGGTTTATTCGGGTCAAAGCCCGAATGCGCGGCGAACAGAACCGCGTCCACGCCCGCGCTCGCTTCGTCGGCATCCTTGCCAGGCCCCCGTATGATGACCACCGTGTCCCCCAACTCCGAGCGGCGGAAACGGCCGAAGGATGCCCACTCGAAGCGCGCCGGCTTGTCGAACAGCCAGCGAAGTTCCTTCTGGCTGCCGCCGGGCGTCCCTTTGAGCTGCGAGGAGAGGCCGCGCCGCCGTATCCAGATCGTGAACGCGGCGTCGGCAGTGCCCGCGGGAACGGGCGCGGTGACCAGCGGCTGATAGTCGCCCGCTACGGAAACGTACTTGCTGCCCGAAGCGGCGGGATCGGTTTTAACGGCGCCGCGTGGCGCGGCCTCGGCTTCGACCAGGGTGGAGGAAGGGACGGGCGAACCGGCGTCCGGCACAGGCGCTTCCGCCCAGGTCCGGACGCCTGTCACCGCGATCCACAAGAGGCCGACAACGGCGGCCCGGCGTTTCATATTTCTAATGATCATGCGTATTCACTCATACCCGGAGGAAAGTGCATGCCAGGCGCGCCGACGGGGTCAACCTGACGGGACAAGAAGGAAACGGACACCCTGGCTCTTACAGAAGTCGGCGAATCGGCCCAGTGCCACCTTTGAAGTGAGCAGCGGCTCGTCGCCGGTACGCTTGCAACCGGGAGCCCAGCGCAATGTGGAGCCCTCCGGCAGGATGGAGACGAACGCTTCCAGGTCCGTGACCGAGGCGAAGCCCGCCCCGCCCACCACGAACACGAACCGTTGGGGGTTGCTCTGGTACATGCGGACCAGTCGCATCTCGTAAACCGGGGGCGCGGGTTGGGCCGCCGCCGGCGGCTGTGCGAACGCCGGTGTGAGCACAGCCGCCGCAACGAACAGCCACCGGGAACGCCGGAACAGCGCGATCTTCATCGGGACACCTCCGCCCGTCAGACCGGCTATTTGCCCCGCTCCTTCAACAGGCCGTACTCGACCGCATCCACGAGGGCCTGCCACGACGCCTCGATGATGTTGGTGGACACGCCCACGGTGCTCCAGGACTCGCCGTGATCTGCGGTGGACTCGACGATGGTCCGCACCTTCGCCGCCGTGCCCTCGCCCGACGTCACCACGCGCACCTTGAAGTCGGTCAGGCGGATGGCGTTGACTTCCGGGTAGAAGCGCGACAGGGCCGAGCGGAGGGCGCCGTCCAGGGCGTGGACGGGGCCGTCCCCCTCGGCGACGGTCAGGTACTCCTCGTCGCCGACGCGCAGGCGCAGCGTCGCCTCGGTGATCGGGTACACGTCGCCCGCACGCTTCTCGACCAGCACGCGGAAGCCGACCAGTTCGAAGAGCTTACGGTAGCGGCCCGTCGCCTTCTTCAGCAGCAGCTCGAACGACGCCTCGGCGCCCTCGAAGGAGTAGCCCTCGCGCTCGCGGGACTCTACCTCGCTCAGAACGGCCTTTGTTTCCGGCGAGCGCTTCGACAGGTCGTAGCCCATCTCCGAGGCCTTGTGCGCGATGGTCGCCCCGCCCGACATCTCGGAAACGGGGAGCCGCCGCACGTTGCCCACGAGCGCCGGATCGAGGTGCTCGTAGGCGCGCGCGGACGCTTTCATGATGGCATCGACATGGAGGCCCGCCTTGTGCGTGAACGCGTTACGCCCGACATAAGGCGCCCGCGGGTTCGGCGTCATGTTGGCGACCTCGTCCACGAACGCGGACAGGTCGGTCAGGTCGGCCATGGCCGCTTCGGTCAAACAGTCCAGGCCCATCTTCAGCCGCAGCCCGGCGGCGATGTTAAGGATGTTGGCGTTGCCGGTCCGCTCGCCGTACCCGTTCGTGGTCCCCTGCACGTGCACGGCCCCGGAGCGCACGGCCGCCAGCGCGTTGGCCGTCCCGCAGTCCGTGTCGTCGTGCGGGTGCATACCGACGGCCACGTCGGGGAACCGCGCCACGACCGCGGCCACGATCTCGGCCACCTCATGCGGCAGCGTGCCGCCGTTGGTATCGCACGGGACGAGCACGTCCACGCCGCCGTCGACGGCCGCCTGGAGCGCCGCGAGCGCGTACTCCGGGTTGTCCTTGTAGCCGTCGAAGAAGTGCTCGGCGTCGAAGATGACCTCGCGCCCCTGTTCCTTGAGGTAGCGCACCGAGTCGGTGATCATCGCGAGGTTCTCTTCGAGCGGGATGCGCAGCGCGTCGGTGACGTGGTAGTCGTGCGACTTGCCGACGAGCGTGATGACCGGCGTGCGCGCGTCGAGGAGCTGGCGCAAACCCTCATCCTCCTCGGCCGTTTTGGCGCGGCGCGTCATGCCGAACGCGGCGAGTTTCGCGTGCCGCAGCGGGATCGAGCGCATGCGGGCGAAGAACTCGGTGTCCTTGGGCACGGCGCCCGGCCAGCCTCCCTCGATATAGTCCATGCCGAACGCGTCCAGCCGCCGTGCGATGCGGATCTTGTCGTCCACGGAGAACGAGATGCCTTCGCCCTGCGCCCCGTCGCGGAGCGTGGTGTCATAAACGTAGATCTTCGGCATAAACCCCTCCCCCTGCCCCCTCCCCTCGGAAGGGAGGGGGAAGACGGGAACCTCAAAGTGTAAGAAAACCGTCCGGTGCGGCGCACGTGTTCTCCCCTTCCCTCCGAGGGGAGGGGGCAGGGGGAGGGGTCACAGCGCCTCGTCGCCCTCGTCGCCGGTGCGGATGCGGATGGCGCGCTCGACGGGGTACACGAAGATTTTACCATCGCCGATCTCGCCCGTGCGGGCAGCGTCCTCGATAATCCCCAGGGCTTCCGGCGCCAGACTGTCGGACACGACTACCTCGACCCGGATCTTGGGCAGCAGGTTCACGGTGTAGGTGTTGCCCCGGTACTTTTCCGTCCGGCCCTGCTGCCGGCCGAACCCGCGCACGTCGGTGACGGTCATGCCGACGACGCCGATGTCGGCGAGCGCGGATTTCACCTCGTCGAGCTTCGTGGGCCGTATCACCGCCTCGATCTTTTTCATGGTTCCGATCCCTGCGCTAATCCCGCGCCATGTCCATCGTCAGCGCGTCGAGGACGGCTTCGCCCATCTCGCGCGTGCCGACCGTGGCTTCGCCCGCCGCGGCGATGTCCGGAGTGCGTAAACCGTCCGCCAGCACGTCGGCGACCGCCTGTTCGACGGCCGCCGCCGCGTCTTCGCAGTCGAGCGAGTAGCGCAGCAGCATCGCCGCGGACAGGATGGTCGCGAGCGGGTTGGCGACGCCTTTCCCGGCGATGTCCGGGGCGGACCCGTGGCACGGCTCGTACAGCCCGAACGTCCCCTGCCCCAGCGACGCCGACGGCAGCATGCCCAGGCTCCCGGTCAGCATCGCCGCCTCGTCGGACAGGATGTCGCCGAACAGGTTCTCGGTCACGATCACGTCGAACTGCCGCGGGTCGCGCACGAGCTGCATGGCGCAGTTATCGACCAGCATGTCGCTGAGCTCGACGTCGGGGTACTGCTCGGCGACTTCGTGAACGGTCGCCCGCCACAGTCGCGACGTTTCCAGCACGTTCGCCTTGTCCACGGAGCACAGTCGTTTGGAGCGAGAACGCGCGGCGAGGAACGCCCGGTGCGCGATGCGCTCGATCTCGGGCTTGGTGTAGACGCACGTGTCGACCGCGCGCCCGTTCTTGTTCTCCTTGGGCTGTCCGAAGTACAAGCCGCCCGTCAGCTCGCGCACGACCAGAATGTCCAGGCCCTCGGTGACCAGATCGGCCCGGAGGGACGACGCTCCGGCGAGCACGGGGTACAGGATCGCCGGCCGCAGGTTGGCGTACAGCCCCAGGTGCTTGCGCAGCGGCAGAAGCGCCCCGCGCTCGGGCCGCAACTCCGGCGGCTCGATGGCGTCGTAGCGGGGACCGCCGACCGCGCCGAGCAGCACGGCGTCGCTGTTCCTGCAAAGCTCCAGCGTTTCCGGCGGCAGCGGGTGCCCGGTCGCGTCATAGGCCGCGCCGCCGACGAGCGCCTCCTCCGTCTGCAGGTCGATCTCGAAACGGTCGGCCACGCAGTCCAGGATTTTGACGGCTTCGGCGACGATCTCCGGCCCGATGCCGTCCCCCGCCAGCACAATGATTTTCGGCATGCTTTTCTCAGACCCGCTTTCCGTGTAGCTCGATCTTGTTCCCGTCGGGGTCGCAGATGTAGACGGACGCGCCGCCGGAGTAGTCCGACGTCTCGACCGGGACGCCCTGCGCCTCCAGCTCCTGCCGGGCCCGCTCCACCTCGTCCTCGGCGACGCGGAACGCGAAGTGCGGCCCGATGCCCGCGCGCCCCTTCAGGAACACGGCGAGCCACTGCTCCCCGACCTTGAACCAGGCCTCCTCGGTTCCCCGCGAGCGCAGCTTCAGGCCGACCACGTCCTGGTAGAACGCGACGGCCCGGTCCAGATCGCTCACTTCGATGACGATCTCTTCGATGCCGAGAACAGGAACTTGCTCCATCGGGGTTCCTTTCACACCACCGCCTCTGCCCGGAGCGAACGGTCCTGGGCGGCGGGGGATTTGGCGAGCAGCTTGTTGAGCGCGTTCAGGTACGCCTGGGTCGCGGCCACGATGATGTCCGTGTGGGCCGCGTGGCCGGAATAGATGTCGTCGCCGGAGCGGATGCGGATCGTCACTCCGGCCTGGGCGTCCGTGCCCTCCGTCACCGACTGCAGCGAGATCTCGGTCAGCTCGTTCGGGACGCGCACGATCCGGTTGATGGCCCGGTAAACGGCATCCACGGGCCCGTTGCCGGTGTCGGCGTCCATCAGGATGGCGCGGTTCTCGTGGCGCAGCTTCACGGTCGCCGTCGGCATGGCCTGGTCGCCGCAGGTCACCTGGAGCTGTACCAGCTCGTAGGTCTGCGGGACCTGGCGGGACTCGTCGGTCGCCAGCGCCTCCAGGTCCTCGTCGTACACCATTTTCTTCTTGTCGGCGACCCCGAGGAACCGCTGGTAGACCTTCTCGAACTGCTCCTCGTCCGTGTAGGCGTGGCCGAGCTCCTGGAGCCGGTGGCGGACGCCGTGCCGGCCCGAGCGCGGCGACAGGATGATCTTGGACTCGTTGATGCCCACGTCGCGCGGGTCGATGATCTCGTAGGTCGAGCGCTCCTTGAGCACGCCGTCCTGGTGGATGCCCGACGAGTGCGCGAAGGCGTTCGCGCCGACGATGGCCTTGTTGGGCTGGACCAGGATGCCGGTCAGGTTGGACACGGGGCGGGACGTCTTGTAGATCTCGGTCGTGACGACGCCGGTCTCGACGCCGAAGTAGTCGCGCCGCGTGTGGAGCGCCATGACCACCTCTTCCAGGCTGGTGTTCCCCGCGCGCTCGCCGATGCCGTTGATGGTGCACTCGACCTGCCGCGCGCCGTTACGGACGGCCGCCAGCGAGTTGGCGGTCGCCATGCCCAGATCGTTGTGGCAGTGCGCGCTCACGATCGCCTTATCGATGTTGGGCACGTTCTCCATGATGCCGCGAATCAGCGCGCCGTACTCCTCGGGGTAGGTGTAGCCGGTGGTGTCCGGCACGTTGATGACCGTGGCGCCCGCCGCGATCACGGCCTCGATGACGCGGTACAGGTAGGCCGGTTCCGCCCGGCCCGCATCTTCGGTGAAGTATTCGACATCGGGGCAGCCCAGGCTCCGGGCGTAGCGCACCGCTGAGGCGCCCATCTCCAGCGCCTCGTCGGCCGTCTTGCGGAGTTTGTGCTTGAGGTGGTTCTCGGACACCCCCAGCCCCGTGTGGATGCGCGGGCGCTTCGCCCCCTTCAGCGCGTCCCAGGCGACGTCGATGTCCTTCTGGACGGCGCGCGTCAGGCCGCAGACCGTGGCGTTCTGGACGGTCGCGGACACGCGTCGCACGGCCTCGAAATCGCCGGGCGACGAGATCGGGAAGCCGGCCTCGATCACGTCCACGCCGAGCCGCTCCAGTTGCCGCGCGATCTCGATCTTCTCCTCGATATGGAGGCTCGCGCCCGGCGACTGCTCGCCGTCGCGCAGCGTGGTGTCAAAGATTTGGATTCGCGTGCTCATGAGTATCCTCTACCATATGCCCCGGGCACGTTTCATCCGCCCGGCATGCCGGGCGGTCCCGGAGGCGCCTCCATCCGACTGACGAACCAGAACCAGAACAGAAAACAGACCATGACAATCACCGCCAGGACCACGCACCCCAGGCAGGTGCGCTCCGGCGACACCTGCCCGGGCAGCGGCTGGAACCCGCGGGCGTTCGGGTCGTCGCGGACGTCCGGCAGGCGCGGGGGCTTGTTGCCGCCCGCGCCGTTGCCGTTGACGCTCATAGCTCGATGTTTCGGCCCCCGGCGCTGCTCACCGGCTGCTGCTCGGGCTGCTTCTCCTCGACGCCCTGCGGCCGCTGCACCCAGCTCATCATGGCGCGGAGCTGCGCGCCGACCTGCTCGATCAGGTGGTCGCCGTCGCGGCGGGCCAGGGCGTTGAACTGCGGGCGGTTCGCCCGGTTCTCCAGGATCCACTCCTTGGCGAACTGGCCGGTCTGGATCTCGTCCAGGATCTTCTTCATCTCGGCCTTGGTGTTGTCGTTGACGATGCGCGGCCCGCGCGTCATGTCGCCGAACTGGGCGGTGTCGGAGATCGAGTAGCGCATCCCGGCGATGCCCGCCTCGTACATCAGGTCCACGATCAGTTTCAGCTCGTGCAGGCACTCGAAGTAGGCGATCTCGGGCTGGTACCCGGCCTCGACCAGGGTCTCGAAGCCCGCCTTGACCAGCGCCGTGGCGCCGCCGCACAGAACGGCCTGCTCGCCGAACAGGTCGGTCTCCGTCTCCTCCTTGAAGGTCGTCTCCAGCACGCCCGCCCGCGTCCCGCCGATGCCCGCGGCCCAGGCGAGCGCGATCTGCTTGGCCTGCCCCGTATGGTCCTGCCCGATGGCGATCAGGCACGGCACGCCCTTGCCCTCGGTGTAGATGCGGCGCACCAGATGGCCCGGCCCCTTGGGCGCGACCATGAAGACGTCCACGTCCGGCGGCGGAACGACCTGGCCGAAGTGGATGTTGAACCCGTGCCCGAACGCGATGGCGTTGCCGGGCTGGAGGTTGTCCTTGATGGACTCCTGGTAGAGCCCCGCCTGGAACTCGTCGTTCACGAGGATCATGATGACGTCGGCCCGCTTGGCCGCCTCGCCGACCGGCAGCACCTCGAAACCGTCCTGGCGCGCCTTGTCCGCCGACTTACCCTCGCGCAGTCCCACGAGGACGTTCATCCCGGAGTCGCGCAGGTTCAGCGCGTGCGCGTGCCCCTGGCTCCCGTAGCCGATGACGGCCAGCGTTTTGCCCTTCAGCAGGTCGGTCGAAGCGTCCGCTTCGTAATACACTTTTACAGCCATGTGTTCACAGGTCCCTTTTCCTATCGTTCGTTATCCCGGGCTCCGTCCGGCGATCCGTCTCGCCGGTCAATCACCGGTGTGTAAACTGCGTTTCCTGGTCCGTCGTACGCCGTCGCATCCGTCACCCCCCGTCCTCACGGAGACGGCCTCGTCTCGCCCGTCTCCGGCGGGGTCGACCCGAACAGGGCTTCCCGGAGCGCGATGGCGGCCCCGGATTCGGCGGCCAGACTTTCCCGCGCGGCGTGGTACTCCTGCGGGTCGGTCACCGCCGCCGATGTCGTCAGTAGCGCCGTCCGCAGATGCCCACTGGCTTCGCCGGCCGCGCGCAGCAGCGGGAGCATGACATGGGCCAGCGCGTTCGCCTCCCGGCGCTCCGCAACATCGTCCGGCGCGGAACGGTCCATCGTGTCGAGCAAGAGATGGAGGTCGCGCAGCCTCGGCTCCAGCTCGTCCATCGCCATGAGCAGGTCGTCGAGCACGGTATCGACCATCCGGATGCCTCCTTGCACGCTCCCTACGGGTTTCGTGGCGGCTCCGTCGCCGCTTCCGGCCCCGGCGGCCCCTCCCCGCTGTCAACTTCCGGTTCCGGGCCGGGCCGCCGCACGGTCAGCCACGCCCAGCCGGCGCCGCACAGAACGCCGACCGTCACGAACATCGCCAGGTTCACCAACAGGTTCGCGACCGTGTCCAGCCCCATCCGGTCCGTGATCGCGTTGTACACCCGCCACAGCACCCCGACCAGAACGGGAACGCCGCCCGCAACGAGCACCGCGGGCAGGACGGCTGCCCGCCGGCGGCTCGCCACCGCGCCCGCGAACGGGCCGAGCACCAGACCCGCCCCGAGCAGGAGCAGGAACAGCGCATCCGCCTGCTCGCGGGTGATCAGCTCGGTCACGG
>CADCTO010000199.1 GCA_902805585.1 uncultured Armatimonadota bacterium
CGCGTTCGTGCCGCGCGTGGTGGCGAGCCGCATCGCGAGGGGGGGCAGCGGCGCGTCGGAAGGGGTCCCCGTGACGAGTCGAGCGGCCAGGATCGGCGCCTCCTCGTCGGAGCGAACCTCGAAGGCCGCACCGGGGGCGGCCTTCTCACGGATCGGGGCGCCGAGTTCCAGGATGCCGGCGTGCGGGTCATAGCCGGCGACCGTCACGGCGTCGCTATCTTCGGCGAGCAGGTGGAACCCAAAGCCGCGGACGAAGTCGGCCGGCGCGCCCCACGCGGCCCGCACCCGCAGGCGGGCGGGGCCGGTCTGCTCCTCCACGACGCCGCGCAGGGCGCTGCTGCTGAGGACTTTGGCGCGATGCAGGGCTCCCTCGGGGCTGCGGGCGAGGCAGTCCGTGAACGTGCCGCCCGTGTCGACCCATACCTGCCATCGAGGGTTGTCATCCGGCGCCATATGCGGACCTGGTCTCAACGCCTGACGCGCCGCCACCTCCTGCCGTCTGTGGGCTCAGAAGTCCCCGCCGAAACCTCCGCCGAAGTCGCCGGACACGTCGCCCACGGTATCGCCACCGTTGGCAAAATCATCGCCGCCGACGTTCAACTCCTGGTTGTCGGCCAGGCTACCGGTCTCCGAACCCGCATCCGCATCTGCCGCGTTCGCGTCGCCGAAGCCCGCGGGCATCGGGTGACTCGCGAAGAACTGGTGCGCGATGGTGCTGCCGATGAAACTTCCGGCCAGGCTGGACAGCAGGCCGCCGGCGAGCAGGCCGCCCATGCCGATCCCGCCGCCCATACCCATACCCCCGCCCATGCCTCCACCCATGCCGCCGAAGGTGCGCTCCATGAAGCCGGGCTGCCGGATCTCGGCGCGCGTCGCCATGCGCGCCAGCGTCTGCGGATCGTCCTGTGCGCCCGCGCGTTCATTGGCGGGGAGACCCGCCCCCATCTGCTCCAGTACCATACGCCGCTGTTCGGGCGTCAGTTTGGAGAACGCTTCGGCGTGCGCCTGCTCGATCGTCTCGGGCGGCGCGGTCTGGAGCATGTACCGGTAGCGCGCGATCGCCTGCTCGTCGGCGCTCTGGGGGCGCGCGGCGGGGCGGCCGCCCGGCGCGGTCTGCGCCGGCGGTTGCGGATCAGGCGGGGTGTCGCGCCCCAGCAGTCGGTCGATGAATCCCATGGTCCCTGTCCTCCCGTCGAACGTTCGCCGGTGTAAGGGTACCCGGGCCGCGGCGCCCGCTAAGCACACCCGCGCGTCGCCGGGGCGGGGTCAGGGTTTGCCCGACGCTTCCAGTTGCTGTTCCATTTGGGCGAGCGCGCTCGAAGCCTTTTCCTGCTTTTGCGCGGCCTCCCGTTCCCGCGTCTCGGCGAGCCAGACCCAGCGGCTGCTGGCGGCCCCGACCCGGCGGGAGTCCTTGGTCTTCGTGCTCTGATCCTGCGAACGGACCTTCGCAAGCAGCTGCTGCGCGGCCCGCCGTTCCTCTTCGCGCCGAGCGACTTCACGACGCTTCTCCTCGACCGCTCGGCGCAGCCGCCGCAGCGCCTCGGGACTGCTGTCCTGCGCTGGGGGCGTCGGGCTGACTGCCGTCGTTGGCGCGGGGACGGACGACGGTGCCTGGACCGCGACGGCCGGCGCCGTCTCGGCCGCCCGCGGCCGTTGCGTGGGGCGCGTGTCGGGTACAACCGTGCGTTCCCGTGCGATCCGTGGAGCGACCTCCCGGCGTGGCTGTGTCGGCTCCGGTTCGACCTTTGCCGGTCGTGGGGCGCTGGCGGCAGCGGGCGCGAGGACGGGAGCGCCTGAAGCTCGGGCGGTCTGCCGCGGGCCTGGAGGCGTGGCCGGCGGCGCACCGGCCACCGGGACAGGTAGCTGCCGTGTCGCGGGCCGCGGAGCACGTTGCGGGCGATCGCTGCCGGGGGCCGTGGCAGGCGCTTTTGGCGCCGCGACCACGAGTGCGGCGGCCGCAGCCGGCGGCGGCGTGGTGACCGGAGCCGTTGGCGCGGCGGGGGCGCGCCGGGCGTACGCGCGCCGTCGGGCGACCTTATCCGGCTCCGTTGCGGGGCGGCGGCGCGCCTTGGAAGCAGGTACGGGCGAGCGCCCGATCGGCGGCGGCGCCAGCGCCATGACGGACCGGTTCCCCGAGACCGGGGGGCGCAACAGTGACACGCCGCCCCGCGTCAGCAGGGCCAGGCACAGGACCAGAACGGCCACGGCCAGCGGAGCCGCCACGGCGTAGGGCATGAACCGCCGCCGGCGGACGGGCGCGGGCCGCGGCGCCTGTGGGATCGCCTCCAGCGCCTTGCGCATGTGCGCCGCCGAAGGGAACCGGCCCGAAGGCTCTTTCGCCAGCGCGGTGCAGACGACGTGACGCAGCGCGTCGGGCAGGCCGCGCTCTATCTTCGGCTCCTGGTAGACGACCGCGTACAGCGTGCCCAGAACGCTGGCGGCCTGGAAGGGGCGCCGGCCGGTGAGCATCTCGTGCAGGAGGACGCCGACGGAAAACAGGTCGGAACGGGCGTCTACCGGCTCGCCTTGCGCCTGCTCCGGCGACATGTAGGCGGGCGTCCCCTGCACCTCCCCGGCGCGCGTGAGCCGCGGCGCGTTTTCGACGTCATAGGCGACGCCGAAGTCCATCAGGCGGATCGAGCCGCCCGGCACCAACAGCACGTTTTCGGGCTTCACGTCCCGGTGGAGGATGCCCCGCGCGTGCGCCGCCTCCAGGACCGACAGCACCTGCAGCGCGATGCCGACGGCTCGCTCCGGTTCCATAGGTCCCGAAGCGTCCAGCGCGTGCCGCAGCGTCTGGCCCTCGCAGAACTCCTGGGCGATGTAGTGGGTGTCGCCGACGGTGAAAAACTCGAAGATCTTCGGGACGCCGGAATGACCGATGCTCTGCGCGACCTGGACTTCGCGCAGGATCCGCTTGGGATGACGCGCCCGCTCCGCGCCCTCTCCCGTCGGCGGCAGCGCCTTGAGCGCCACACGCCGCTGCGCCTCCGCGTCAAAGGCGGCATAAACGATGCTCGTCGCGCCGCGCCCGAGCTCGCGCTCGATCTGGTATTTGCCGATCTGCATGGGTTGATTGCCGACGCTTTCCCGGGACGGGGGCCTCACGACCGCGGTTCACGGCGGAGGCATACGTTCCCTTCCCTTGCCTGAGACCCTTTTCGGACCCGAGAGTTGCTTCATACTCGTGTCGCTACAAGCAATTATACAGTAGTTAGAGGATACCCAGGCGCTTGCCGACGCGCCCGAAGGCGGCCAGAGCCTCGTCGAAGTCCTGCCGGTCGTGGGCGGCGGTCGGCATCGTCCGAACGCGGGCCTTGCCGCGGGCGACGGTGGGGAAGACGACGGCGAGCGCGAGAACGCCTTCTTCGCGCAGGCCGCGCTGCAGCTCCTGCGTCTTCGCCTCGTCGCCGACCATGACGGGCGTGATCGGCGTTTCCGTCGCGCCCGTGTCGAAGCCGAGCCGCTTCAGCCCGTCCTGCCAGTAGCGCGCGTTCTCCCAGAGCCGGGGCGTCAGCGTCTGGTCGGACTGCATGACGCGGATCGCCTCGATGCAGGCCCCGGCCACGGCGGGCGGCGCCCCGGTCGAGAACAGGAACGGGCGGGCGCGCTGGGTCAGGAAGTCCTTCAGCGCGTTTGACCCGGCGATGTAGCCGCCGACCACGCCTACGGCTTTCGACAGCGTGCCGAGCTGGATGTCCACGCGGTCCTTGACGCCGAAGTGGTACGCGGTGCCGCGCCCGTTCCTGCCCATGACCCCCGAGCCGTGCGCATCGTCCACCATCACGGCCGCGTCGTAGCGGCCGGCGAGATCGCAGATCCGGTCGAGCGGGGCGACGTCGCCGTCCATCGAGAACACGCCGTCGGTGACGATCAGGCGCATCCTGGCATCCTTCGCCCCCCGGAGCGCGTCTTCGAGCGAATCCATGTCCTTGTGCTTGTAACGGACCACGGGCGCACGGCTCAGCCTGCTGCCGTCGATGATCGAGGCGTGGTTCAGTTCATCCGACAGGATGACGTCCTGCGCGTCGGTGAGGGTGGGGATGACGCCGGCGTTCGCCGTGAACCCGGACTGGAACGCGAGCACGGCCGGGGTCTCTTTGAACGCGGCCAGCGCGGCTTCCAGTTCGTCGTGCAGCCGCAGGTTGCCGATGATCGGCCGGACCGCGCCCGCGCCCGCGCCGTACTCCTCCACCGCCCGGACCGCCGCCGCCTTCAGGCGCGCGTCGTTCGCGAGGCCGAGGTAGTTGTTGGACGACAGGTTGATCATGTCGCGCCCGTCCACGCGCACGCGCGCGCCGGACGGCCCGTCCACCGTCAGCAGCGGCTTGTACAGATGCTGCGCGCGCAGCGCGTCCAGCTGATCGCATAGGAGTCCTTGCAGCGTCTCGTTCATCCCCGTTGTCCCTCGTTCTCCAGAACCCCGACGACCTGGAACCAGGCCGGCTCCGTGCGCGGGTTGCGCTCGATGCGCATGCCCAGCCGCCGCATGACGGCCACCGATGCCTGATTCTCGTGTTCCGTGGTGGCGACGATGCGGCGCAGGTCCAGCGCGCCGAAGGCGTGGGCGATCAGCGCGCGGCCCGCCTCGGTCGCGTAGCCCCGGCCGCGGTGCTCGGGGGCGAGCATCCAGAACAGGCCGAACTCGGGAACATTGCGCCGTGCGGACGGGCTGCCCGGGTCCTCGCCGAAGCCCGGCAGGAGGCCGAACGGCCCGAAGGCGGGCGCGAACCCCACGGAACCGATGATCTCACCCGTCGCCTTCAGCGTCAGCGCCCGGTCCCCATAGGGAGGCTGGTACAGTTCGGCCAGTTCTTTGTCGTTCCGGGACGCCCACTCCAGCCATTCGCGCCGCGCCGGCGCGCCCCACACGGCGCGGAACAGCCGGTCACACGCCTCCAGATCGCCCATGGCGAACGGGCGGATGGCGCACCGCTCCGTTTCCAGCGTCGGCATGCGCATCGGCTACAGCGTCAGCACGACCTTGCCGCACTGGCCGGAGCGCATCAACTCCATGCCGTCGGCGAAGCGGTCGAACGGGAGGGTGTGCGTCAGGACCGGCGAGACGTCCAGGCGCCCGGAGGCGAGCAGCGCCTTCATCGTGTACCAGGTCTCGTACAGCCGCCGGCCGACGATGCCCTGCACCGTCAGCCCCTTGAAGATCAGGTCCTCGGCGACGTCCAGTGTTACGGCCTTAGACGGGATGCCCATCAGGGACACGCGCCCGCCGGGCCGTGCGAGGCGCAGCGCCTGCTGGATCGCGGCGGGCGCACCGGACATCTCCAGCACGACGTCCACGCCCTGTCCCGCGGTCGCCTCCCGCACAATCGCTTCGATGTCCTCGGCGGGGACGTGCGCCACCTGGTCCGCCCCGACCTGACAGGCCAGCTTCAGGCGGTACTCGGTCGTGTCCGACGCGAAGACGGGCCCGCCGCCCACCGCGCGGATCACGGCGATGGCGAACAGCCCGATCGGCCCGCACCCGAGCACGGCGGCGCTCTTGCCGATGATCTCACCCGCCAGCACGGCATGGACGGCGTTGCCCAGCGGGTCCTGCATCGAGGCGATCTCCGGCGGCACGCGCGGATCGTTCTTCACGACGCTCGCTTCGGGGACCGCAAAATATTCGGCGAAGCCGCCGTCGGTGTCCACGCCGAATATCTTCGTGTTCCGGCAGACGTGGCCCTGGCCGGTGCGGCACTGGAGGCAGTGGCCGCAGACTTTGTGCGATTCGCCGGACACGTAGTCGCCGACGCGGAGGCTTTGCACTTCCGGCCCGACCTCGACCACCTCGCCCGCCCACTCATGGCCCATAATGACCGGCGGGCGCACGCGCCCCTGCGCCCACGGGTCCCAGGAGTAGACGTGGAAGTCAGTCCCGCAGATCGAGACCGCCTTGATCTTGACCAGCACGCCGTCGCGCGGCGGCCGGGGCAAGGGCACCTCCCGCAACTCCGCTCCCGGTTCCGCCGCCGTCTTGACGATGGCTTTCATAAGGGGATTATACCGTGTGCTTGGTTCGGAAACGGGTTCATGCGCGTTCGCCGGGCAGCGTGCGGCATAATAGGAGAGTGTCTGTCGGCACGACGGGGGTAGCGAGGAGTGGCACGATGATGCGCTGGCTTCGATGGGGAGTCTTGGTGAGCCTGATCTTGGGCCTGGGTGTGGCGTCGCGTGCTGCCCCCGGCACCGTCGAGCCGGTTGAGAATGGCTTCCCCCTCACCCTGCTTCCCGGGGCGGACGGCCCGGCGGAGACGGTGAACGAGGACGGCAAGCCCGCCGTGCGCGGCGTCAAGGACGACAAAGGGAACTACCCCGCGTACCTGTATTTCCGCGTCCCGGATCGTGCGCGTCGTTTGGGCGGCGGACCCGTGTATCTCCAGGTGGACTACAAAGATGTCGGGCCCGGCCCCCTCGGGGTGCAGTACAACGCGGCCGGCGAAGGCTACCGCAGCGCGGCGCGGGGCTACGGCCGGCTCATGACCGGCTCGGGCGCGTACCGCACGGCGGTGTTCGAACTCCCGGACCCTGCCTTTCGCGGAGCGCAGAACCTCGGCGCGGACCTGCGCCTGGTCGGCCCCGGCGGAAAGACGCCGCTCCACATAGTTTCCGCCCGACTATATGCACGACCGACCCCGCTTTTCCGGGCCCGTTCCGCACGGCCGTGGCTGCTGCCCTACGCCGGCCCGCGCCGGAACGACGTGGACGCCTCGACGCTGAAAGGGAAGGTGCTCTGCGGCTACCAGGGCTGGTTCCACGCGCCCGGAGACCCGACGGAGCGCGGCTGGGTGCACTGGAGCCGTGATTCCGGGCGCATCGCCCCTGAAACGCTCACGGTCGAGATGTGGCCGGACATGACCGAATACAAGCGGCAGTACCCCGCCGGCGCCTTCCGGTACCCGGACGGCAAGCCCGCCACATTGTTCAGCTCCGCCGACCCGGAGACCGTCGACCTGCACTTCGACTGGATGGACCGCTACGGGATCGACGGCGTGTTCGTGCAGCGGTTCCTCGGCGGGCTAGAAGACGCGGCCGAAGCGTCCCGCGTCATCGGCCACGTGCGGCAGGCGGCGGCGCGCACCGGACGGGTTTTCGCGCTCGAATTCGACATGAGCGGCACGCCGCCCGAGCAGGGTTTGCCGCGCATGCAGGCATACTGGCGCTACCTCGTGGACGAACTCAAGATCACCGAAGACCCGCGCTACCTCAAGCACGACGGCCGGCCCGTCCTCGCCGTCTGGGGCTTCTACACCGACCGCTTCTCCGGCGCGTGGGCCAACCGCATCATCGACGCGTTCAAGGCGCCCGGCAAATACCAGGTGACGCTGGTCGGCGGCGGCCAGTGGCACTGGCGCACCGAACGGGACCCGGAATGGGCCCGCGCCTTCCGGCGTTTCGACGTCATCAAGCCGTGGAGCGTCGGCAACCTGGACGTCCGGGGTGGCGTGAAGCGCGCGCAGACGAACTACTGGGCCGACGACCTGGCCGAAGCCAAACGGAACAACATGCTCTACCTGCCGGTGATCTACCCCGGCTTCTCCTGGGACAACCTCCAGAAGACCGCGCCCGGCACGTCACTCATCTCCCGGCGCGGGGGAGACTTCTTCTGGGAGCAGTTCACGACCGCGCAGCGACTCGGCATAGACACGGCGTTCGTGGCGATGTTCGATGAGGTGGACGAGGGCACGGCGATCTTCAAGGTGACGCACACGCCGCCGACCGGGGCGCACTTCGTGACGCTCGACGGCAAGCCCAGCGACTGGTACCTGCGCCTGACCGGGAAAGGTACGCAACTCCTGCGCGGAGCGGCCAAGGCCCCACCGAACGAACGGTAACGCGCCGGCAGGAGAACGCCGCCCGCCCGGCGAACCGAACCGCATGCTGACGACGACGCAGATGGCGGTTTTACGCGCCGCCTTGGACCGCATCATTCCCCCTGACGAGTTCCCCGGCGCCTGGGACGCTGGCGTAGGCGATTACCTCCTCAGGCAGTTCGAGCGCGACCTGGCGCCGTTCCTGGGCATGTACCGCGACGGACTGGACGACCTGGAGGCCGAAGCGCGCGCCGTTTCGGGCGCCGGGTTCGCCGAGATGAACCCCGCGGCGCAGGACGACCTGCTCAAACGCGTTGAGGCCGGCGAAGTGCAGACCGCCTGGTGTGTGGACCCCGCCACGTTTTTCCGCCGGATGGTGGACCACGCGGCCGAGGGGTTCTACGGCGACCCCGGCAACGGGGGCAACCGCGACGGGATCGCCTGGCAGATGATCGGATTCGAGGTGCGCGGGTGATGACGCAGTACGACGTGATCGTGGTCGGCTCGGGCGCGGGCGGGGGCGTCGTGTCCGGGGTGCTCGCCGAGGCGGGCAAGCGCGTGCTGCTCCTGGAGCGCGGGCGCCCCCTCTCGTTCGAGGAAGTGGGCCGGGACCACCTGCGCAACCAGCGCATGTCGCTCTACGGACACAACGCCGGCCCTGAACTCGAGGGCAACCCGCGTGTCGTCGTAGACAGCCTGGGGCGCCCGCGCACGGTCAAACCCCATGAGGGCGGCTACCAGAACAACGCGGGCTGCGTCGGCAGCGGCACGCGCGTGTACGGCGGGCAGGCGTGGCGCTTCATGCCGCAGGACTTCCGCATGGCGAGCACCTACGGCGTGCCCGAGGGCAGCTCGCTGGCCGACTGGCCCATCACGTACGACGACCTCGCCCCGTACTACGAGCGGGCCGAATGGGAAGTGGGCGTGGCGGGCGACGCTCCGGCCATGACGCACCTGCCGGCCGGCCGCCGCCCGTACCCGCTGCCGCCCGTCGAGGTGACGGAGCGCGGCCGGCACCTGCGACGGGCGGCGGGCGCCCTCGGCTGGGACACTTTCCCGATCCCGCTGCTCATCAACACCGTCCCCTACGGCGGGCGCAAGGCCTGCATCCGCTGCCAGCACTGCGTCGGGTTCGCATGCCCGACCGACGGCAAAAACGGGACGCAGAACACCCTGATCCCGCGCGCTGTGGCGACCGGGCGCTGCGACCTCGTTACCGGCGCGATGGCCGAGAAGGTGACGACCGACGGGGCGGGGCGCGTGATCGGCGTTTCCTACTTCGACCGGGACGGCCAGCGGCAGGAAGCCCGCGCCGAAGTCGTGGTCGTGTCCGGCGGCGCGGTCGAGACGGCGCGCTTGCTGTTCAATTCGGCGACGCCGCAGGAGCCCGACGGCCTGGGCAACCAGGGCGACCAGCTCGGCCGCAGCCTCCAGGGGCACTACTACCCGACGGTCGCGGGCCTGATGCCCGAGCCGGTCTACGATGGCGTCGGCCCCGGCGCCTGCACCGCCACCTGCCGGTTCAACCACGGAAACGACGGCATCG
>CADCTO010000200.1 GCA_902805585.1 uncultured Armatimonadota bacterium
TCCATGTACTCGCTCATGTCGATGCGGATCAGGTTGTCTTCCTTCTCGAACAGGAACGCGGCCAGCGCGCGGGCGAGTTCCGTCTTGCCGACGCCGGTCGGCCCGAGGAACAGGAACGAGCCCATCGGGCGCTTCGGGTCCTTCAGGCCGGAGCGGGCGCGCCGCACGGCCTTGGACACGGCCACGATCGCCTCGTGCTGCGAGATGACCCGCTTGTGCAGGTCGTCCTCCATCTTGAGCAGCTTCTGCGTCTCGGTCTCGACCAGCCGGTTCACCGGGATGCCGGTCCACGAGTAGACGATCTGGGCGACTTCGTCCTCGCCGACCACCATCGGGATGTTCGCGCGGTCCTCGTCCCAGGCGCCCTGCTGCTCGCTGATGCGGTCCTTCAGGTACGAGCGCTGCTCCTCCAGGAAGCGGCTGCGCTCGTAGTCGCCGCGCTGCGGGAGCGCGTTCAGCTCCTTCTCGACCGACGTCAGCTCGTGCTTGGAAGCGCGCAGCGCGTCGGGGGCCATCGCGGCCCGCAGGCGGACGCGCGAGGAGGCCTCGTCGATCAGGTCGATGGCCTTGTCGGGCAGGAAGCGGTCCGAGATGTAGCGGTCCGCCAGGCGCGAAGCCGCGTCCAGGGCGCTGTCCGTGATCTTGACCTTGTGGTGCTCCTCGTACCGGGGCCGCAAACCG
This sequence comes from uncultured Armatimonadota bacterium, assembly GCA_902805585.1. Taxonomy (GTDB): domain Bacteria; phylum Armatimonadota; class Armatimonadia; order Armatimonadales; family Armatimonadaceae; genus CADCTO01. The sequence goes on from CADCTO010000200.1 coordinate 682, forward strand.
CGCAGGATCTCGATGGCCTCGTCCACCGAGGGCTCGGCGACCTTGACCATCTGGAAGCGCCGCTCCAGGGCCGCGTCCCGCTCGATGTACTTGCGGAACTCGTCCAGCGTGGTCGCGCCGATGCACTGCAGCTCGCCGCGGGCGAGCGCCGGCTTCATGATGTTGGAGGCGTCGATGGCCCCCTCGGCCGCGCCCGCGCCGACGAGCGTGTGCAGCTCGTCGACGAACAGGATCACCTCGCCGGCCGCCTTGCGCACTTCGTCCATGACGCGCTTCATGCGCTCCTCGAACTCGCCGCGGTACTTGGTGCCCGCGACCAGCCCGGCCAGGTCAAGCGAAACGATCCGCTTGTCCTTGAGCATCTCGGGGATGTCCTGGTTGATGATGCGCTGCGCGAGTCCCTCGGCGATGGCCGTCTTGCCGACGCCCGGCTCGCCGACCAGCACCGGGTTGTTCTTGGTGCGCCGCGACAGGATCTGGATCACGCGCTCGATCTCGCCCGCCCGGCCCACGACCGGGTCCAGCTTCTCGTTGCGCGCGTAGTCGGTCAGGTCCCGGCCGAACTCGTCCAGGGTGGGGGTGCGCGAGCGCTGCGGCTGCCGCCCGCCCTGCCCCTGCTGGCCCGGCTCGGCGTCCTGCAGCGCCATGACCTCGCGGCGCGTCCGCTCCAGGTCCACGCCCAGCTTGGACAGCACGCGCCCGGCGAGCCCCTCGCCCTCGCGGATCAGGCCCAGCAGCAGGTGCTCGGTGCCGATGTAGTTGTTGTTGAGCTGGCGCGCCTCATCATAGGCCAGGTCGATCACGCGCTTGGCCCGCGGCGTCAGCTGCATGTCCTGGCCCAGGCGCCCGTCGCCGCGGGCCACCTGCCGCTCGATCTCGGAGCGCACGCGCCCCAGCGACACGCCGATGCGGTCCAGGATGCGGGCGGCCACCGAGTCGTTCTCGCGGACCAGCCCCAGCAGGAGGTGCTCGGTGGAGACGTAGTTCTCCCCCAGCCTGCCCGCCTCTTCCTGCGCAAAAAACACCACGCGCCGGGCGCGTTCGGTAAATCGTTGCCACACGGTCGGTTAACACCTCCTCCGCGGCAAGCAGGCAATGACCAGCGCTCGCTGCCTCCTCACCCACCGGATCTTTTCAAGTAAAGGGAACGTCGTTAGCGCGACGGAGCGGGCCGCACCCTGCGCGGCGCCCGTCGGATGATTTTATTGTACCCCACTTTCGCGGGCGGCGCCCGTTCGGGCGCCTGCCCATGTGGTCAGGTCCGGGCGTTCGGGTTACGCTTTGTTTCGGTAAAAATGGCGGAGGGCTGTACGTATTTTTGCGGGCCGCTGGATGGCGTCCTGGACGGACGCGGCCTCGTTGCCGGCGGTCAGGCCCGCGCCGGTCCGCATCTCGGCGATCGAGCCGCCGTGCAGGACCATGCCGCCGATGAGCTGCACGTCGAAGTGGCGCATGCCCATGGCGCGCCTGCCGGCCTCGCGCGTGATCGCGAAGGACTCGGGCAGGGCGT
>CADCTO010000201.1 GCA_902805585.1 uncultured Armatimonadota bacterium
GCTGGCACGACAGCTCGTCGAGCAAGCGATCAGGGCCCCGCTCGCACCGCGCCTCGCTGCCACCTATATCGGCGGCGAGAGCGGCCGTTCTCTGCTGCAGTCGCTGGGCGTGCAGTTCAAAAGCGCGGCGGCTTTGCCCGCAACCGGCCTCGTCGTGGTCGGGCCCGACGCGACGGTGAGCGACACTCAACTGGAAACGTTCGCGCGCGGCGGCGGCAGGGTGCTTTTCCTCGCGCGTCGAAACGCAAGCGGCGCCTCGGGAGTCCAGCTGCAACAGAAACCCGATTTCATCGGTTCGCTGCACGCTCCCGACTGGCCCGAAGCGCGCGGGCTCTCCGCTTCCGATCTGCGCTGGCGCAACGCGAGCGCGGCGTGGCTGGTGCAAAGCGGCAGCGGCTGGCAAGTGGGGGCCGACGGCCTGCTGGGGCGGCGCGTGGTGGGTAAGGGCGTGATGCTGTGGTCGCAGATCGACCCGCAAAGCCTGCCCGCCGACGAAAAGACCTATTTCCGCCTGACCCGCTGGCGCCAGACGCGCGCTCTGTCGCAGGTGATGGCGAACATGGGCGCGTCGTTCGAGATGGACTCGCGCATCTTCGCGCCGCGCCCGGAACCCAAAGCCCCGATCGTTCCACTCGCCGGCGAGTGGCGCGCGCGACAGGTGCAGCGACGGGAAGCCGCGCCCTCGCCGGACAAGGGGATCGAAGATAAAGGCATCAGCGACGAAGCGAAGCGAGCAGTCGCGGCCGGCTTCGATGACGCGAACTGGCAGAAGTTCCAGGCTCCGCGCGACATGGACACGCTGGGCGGCACATGGGCAAACGCCGATGGCGAAGCGGTCTTCCGCAAGACGGTCGAAGTGTCGAGCGCCATGATGGGCCAGGATCTGACGCTCTCGCTGGGGACACTGGACGACTTCGACGAGACCTACTTCAACGGCGTGCGCGTCGGCGGGGTCGGGAAGGAGAACGCGTCTGCTTACAGCGTCAAGCGCGAGTATCCGATCCCGGCCCGCCTGGTCAAGCCGGGCCGCAACGTCATCGCGGTGCGCGTGTGGGATCGCTACGGCGGCGGCGGCTTCACCTCGGGCGACGCCGGGTCGCTGATGCTCAGACCGTCGCTGGACCGGCCGAAAGGCGCCGGCTTCTACCACCCCGACTACCGCGATGATTGGGAGCTGGGCGACGAGCCGTATCGCTACTACAACTGGTAGCCCCGCGAGTACCTGCAGAACAGGCCGCGGGGCAGGCAGGGCGGGCGGCGAAAAGCCGCCCGCGTAGGAGCCATCAACCGTCCCGCCGGCGCAGGCCGTTCAGGAGCAGGTCGGCGATCCGGCTGACCCGCCGTTCCACGGCGGCGCGGTCCGCGCGCTGCTCCCGGCTGAGGCTGAAGGGCATCAGGGCGTTGGTCGCCAGCACCAGCGACAGGCCCGCCTCGGCCGGGTCGTCCACGGCGGCGAACTCGCCGCACCGGACCCCCTCGGCCAGGACCTCGGCCAGGACCTGCCCTTCGGCCCGCATGTACCGCTCCCGCCGGGGCATGTAGACGGGCCGCAGCGCCGTCATCATCTCGTCGTACGACTGTGACAGTTCCTGGGCGGCGTCGAACAGGAACAGCACGCGCCCGACCAGCAGGGCGCGCAGGCGCTCGCCGGGCGAGAGGCTCGCGGCGGCCGACAGGGCTTCGAGGTGCGCCACCAGCCGATCCATCCGCCGCTCGACGGTGGCGAGCGCGACCTCTTCCTTGCCGGGGAAATGCAGGTAGATGGTGCGCCGGCCGACGCGGGCCTGTTCGGCCAGGTCGTCCATGGTCATCTTTTTGTAGCCGTAGCGCGCCAGCAGTTGGTCCGCCGCGTCCAGTATGCGCCCCCGCACGTCCGCCGGCCGGCCCGATGATGTGCCGCCCCGGCCCTCCCCCTCGAGAGGGGGGAGGCCGGAGCCGGTAGAAGCATGCACCACGAAGGTTCCTCGACCGCTATTTCTTGGCCGTCAGGAGCTCGCGCGCCTTGTTGGCGACGAACTGGGCCGCGGGCGGGTCGTAGTTGCTCATGACGGCGACGGTGTAGCCGCTGTCCAGAAAGATGTCCAGGTTGCTGTTGATGCCCGGGAACCCGCCGCTGTGTCCGGTGACGCGCTGCCCGTTCACGAGGCTGGTGTCGAAGCCGTAGCCGTACCGGTCGTCCGTCCCGCCGCCCCCGCCCGCGGCGACCTTGCCGGAATACAGGTTCTCGGCGGACTCGGCACGGCGGAGCAGCTTGCCGGTGCGAAGCGCCTGGGCGAAGCGCACGAGATCGGCCGCGGTGGAGAAGCCCCCGCCCGCCGGGCCGCCCTTGACCACGTGGAGGAACAGGTTGTTCTTCCACGCGCGCTTGCCGGAAGCGTCCGGCGCGGATCGCGTGTAGCCGAAGGCCAGGTTGGGCGTGTCCTGGTCCAGCTCGTAGGCGTCCGTGTCGGTCATCCCCGCGGGCCGGAAGATGTGCTCGCGCACGTAGTCGAAGTAGTCCCGGCCGGACACCTTTTCGATGAGGGCGCCCAGCAGCATGAAGCCGGCGTTGCTGTAGCCGAAGCGCTCGCCCGGGGCGAAGGCGAGCGGCTTGTCCCGGAAAAGCGGCAGGAAGTCGGCGACCGTTTTGAACCGGTCCTTGGACGTCTTCATGTACTCGTCGTTGAAGTAGTCCTGCAGGCCGGAGGTGTGGGTGAGCAGGTGGTGGACGCTCACCTTGTCGCGCACGTCCGCGTTGGGGTAGTCGGGCAGGTGCTTGCCCACGGTGTCCTCGTAGCGGAGCTTGCCCGCCTCGACCAGCTGCGCGACGGCGACGGCGGTGAACATCTTGTTCATCGAGCCCAGGTTGAACTTGGTGTCCACGCGGTTGGGGACCTGGTAGCCCTTGTGCGCCAGCCCGTAGGCTTTGGAGAAGAGCGGCTTGCCGTCTTTGGCGAGCGTCACCGTGCCGGAAAAGGCGTCGGCGGCTACGAGGCGCTGCACGTAGGCGTCGAGCGTACGGGCGACTTCGGCGTCGGGAAGACGGCGCTGCCGGGCGGCGACCTCGGGCGGCGCGGACCCCGGGCGGAGGCCGATCCCGACGACAGGATGGGGCGCGGCGGGCGCGACCGCGAACGACAGACTGAGCCACGCCTCGGGCAGTCTGGCGTACAGGATCGCACTGATTTTGTGGTCGCCGTCGCCCGTGACGCTATAAGGCTCCAGACCGCCGGTCCGTTCGAACAGGCCGACGTCCTGGCCGGCGAGGCGGTCCGGGTCCGCCGCGCCCGCGCCGGCATGGAAGGCGCGCAGGGCCGAACGGTCGCCGGCGTTGAGGGCCTTGAGCCACGCGCCGAACTGCCGCCCCGCCGGCGTGTCCGGCAGCGTGGCCTTCCGGGGCGGGGCAGGCGTGGCCTTTTCGCCGCCGCCCGCCGCATCGGCGAGCGGCGCGACGGCGGCGAGCAGGCAGCCGGCGCAGCACAGAACGGCGAAGGTCAGGTTCAGGGTCATGATCGGGACTCCTATCGTGGTACTACCGTGCGGCGGGCGGCGCGCACGGCACGGGGCCGGTGTACCCGCGCCGGGAACCGGTCGGCGCAGAAGGGCTGATACGCCTGCCCATCAGTAAGAAGCATACCATATAAATGCACTATATAAGTGCAATAGTGCATTTTACCACAGATCGTCCTCATGCGTGGCCCGTTTCTGGGACGGGCGGACGCTTCTCGATTCGGTCGGAGTTCTCGACGCCCTCCGCGTGCCGGGCGGCGGCCGCCCGGCGCTCTGTCCACGGACACCGGACGAGGCGTCGGGTACAATGGCTTCATGACGGTCAGGCGACGCGGCGACTCCCCGGCCCTGGGCATCCTGCGCCTGCCGGAAGGCTCGCCCTGGCCGGGGCTGCTCCGGCGCATCGGGCTCGCGGTCGGCATCATCGTCCTGGTGGCGGTGTTCCTCTGGTTCGGCCGCGGCGGCCTGCGCGACAACGCGCACCCGGGGCGCCCGATGGGCTTCGCCGACGTGTTCTACTTCACGGTCGTCTCCCTCACCACGGTCGGCTATGGGGACATCGCGCCGGTCACGACGGGCGCGCGGCTCGTCAACGCGATCATCCTGACCCCCATCCGGGTGTTCCTCTTCGCGTTGTTCCTGGGCACGGCCTACGAGATCATCTTCCGGCGCTACCAGGAGAGAGTGCAAATGACCCAACTGCGCGAGCGGCTGAAACACCATGTCATCCTCTGTGGCTTCGGCGTCAAGGGGCGCGCCATCGTGGCCGAACTCCTGGCCCACGGGCACCGGAAGGAGGACGTCGTGGTGATCGAACAGGACGAAGCGGCGGCGCAGGAGGCGACCGCCATGGGCCTGGTGGCGCTGTGCGGGAACGCCTCGTCGGAGGCGGTGCTGCGGGCGGCGGCCGTGGAGAAGGCGGGCCACGTGCTGGCGGCGCCCGACCGCGACGACGTGTGCGTGCTGATCTGCCTGACGGTGCGGGCGCTGTGCCCCTCGGTGCGCCTGGTGGCCTCCGCCCGCGAGGAGGAGAACGTGAAACTGCTCTACCGGGCGGGGGCGGATCTGGTAGTCTCGCCGTCGGTGTCGGGCGGCCGACTGATGGCGGCGGCGGTGCGCCAGCAGGCGGTGCCGGAGTTCCTGGAGGACATCCTGACCTTCGGGCAGGGCGTGGACGCGGCGGAGCGCGCGGTGCGGGCGGACGAGGCCGGCCGGCACGCCGCGGAGCTTCCCGGCCTCGCCGGCGCCCTGATACTGGGCGTCAAGCGCGGCGAGGAGCGGTGCCCGTTCCACAAGCTGGCCGGCTACCCGCTCAAAGGGGGCGACATCGTCGTCTATCTCGTCGGCTCCGACTGCGTCGAAGGCGGCGGTGAAGCGGGCTGAGACGTGCACAGGTAAAGGGCTGCCGGAAGGCGGGCCCGATCGACGGGGATGAGATTAACGGCCCCACGAGGGTATAAAGCATAAGTGATGACGCGGCAAAGGCTACAACTCCTGGCCCTGCTGTTCGCGACGCTCCTCGGTCTCGCGCTGCCGCCTCCCGCCGCGTCCTCCGGCCTCCGGGGCCCGCCCCAGCCGCTGCCGACACAGCTCTCGCCCGCCAGGGGGGCCGGCGGCGGCGCCCTGGCGCGCCGGCGCGCGCCGGACCTCGTGCCCGCCATCGGGCGCGGCCGCGACGCCTTCTCGCCCCTCCGGGCCTCCCGCGCAGCAGGCGCGGGCGGGAAAAGCATCGCCGCCCTCGCGGGCGCCACGCCGGCCTGGGAGTGGGGGCGCGCCTCGTCCCGGTTTCCGGCCGCCTCCGTCGCCCCCCCGGTGCTCAGTGCCCGCCCCGCCGCGGGCCCCTCCTCCCCCCGCGCTCCCCCCGCCGTCTCCCGCTAGCCGCCCGCCTGCTCGCCCTGAAAAGGACCGGACGGGACGGGCGCGCGAGGAATCCCGAGGGGGCAGACCTCCGGGCCACTTCGACACGCCCGGCGATTTCGAAGCGGCGCTCGCCGGGACGGGGCAGCACTCCGTCTTCGGGGCAGCACGCCCCTGTCGAGCGGCCTCCTCCTCGCCCATCATCCCATCGAGGCATAGAACGCGGCGACGGATCAGATGTACGCTGCCGCTTCCGCGAACGCCGAACACGTACATCGCGCGCCGGCGGCCGGGCACCGCGAGCGTGACGGGGGTAGACGTGCAGCAGCATCAGCAGCAGTACCGGGTCGCCGGTATCTCCTTCAAAACGGGGCGCGGGCGCATGGTAATTCGGCCCTCCCTCGGCTACGTTTTCTGGCAACTCCTTCCGGCCGCCATCGGGGCCTGGGTGACCGGCTGGCTATTGGCCCAGGACTTCTTTTTCCCGGCGGGGAGCGCAGAGACTGAGGGCGGCGGCCGTGCGCCCTCGGCGGCTCTGTTCCCGGTCGCGCTGGTCGTGCTGGGTGCCGTGGGCGCATCGGCTCACACCCTGCGTCTGCTGCGACGACCCTATGTCTTCGACAGGGGCACGGGGGTGTTCCGGCGCGAGAGCAACCCGATCTGCCCGCTGACGGCGATCCGTGGGCTCGAGATCGAGCCCACGGCCCCTTCGGCCGACCCCGCCGCGCTCGCCCGGCCCTACTACCGCCTGAACCTGTGCTACGCCACGGGCAGCGTGTACCTCGCCACCCGGGCGCCTCATCTCGGCCGGGTGTTCCTTTTCGAGTTCGACTCCCCGGGGCGGGCCTGCGAGGTGGCCCGGGAACTGGCGCACTTTGTCGGGGTGCCCGTCCTGGCTTTGGGGCCTGGGCCCGCCGCCGCCCCCGCTACCACCGCGCCCGCGCGGACCGCGCACGGGCGGCGTGGCGAGTGAGGAGGACCCGGGCCGTGTGCGACCGCAGATACGGGAGATTCGAGCCGCCCCCGGAGGCGGCGGAGGCCGGCAGGTGGGTCTACTACGGTATCCTCGCCCTGTGGCTCGCCACCGCCCTGTTCGCCGCCGTCATGCTGCTGTTCTTCGGCCACGCGGGAGGCGAAGGGGGCGGCGGCGGCGCCGCCGCGGGGCACAAGAACAAGAACACGAACCGGAACGGAGGTAGTTTAATGTCCAGCATCAGTGAAGCGCGTCTGCCCGGCGTCGGGCGCAAGTTCCAGGTCGAAGCCACGAGCGGAGACCGGATGACCATCATCATCCACGACGACGGGCGGCGGGAACTTTACCACTTCACGCGCGAGAATCCCGACAGCGTCGCCTCGGTCGTCCGCCTCCAGGACAGCGAGGCGCGCCAGGTCGCCGGCATCATCGGCGGGCTGACCTACGTGCCGCGTGCCCTGCCCTCGACCGAGCTCGTGCTGGAGGACCTGGTGCTCGAATGGTTCACCGTCCCCCCGGGCGCCGAGTGCGTCGACAAGACGATCCGGGACCTGATGGTGCGCACCCGGACCGGCGCCTCCATCGTCTCGATCCTCTGCGAGGACGGGCAGAGCGTCATCAACCCCGAGGCCGACACCCGGCTCGCCGAGGGGGCGACCCTGATCGTGGCCGGCGACCGGAAGACCATCGCGGCCTTGAAGCAACTGCTCATCGACGGGAGTAGCGGCTGACGGCAATGGACCACTCGGACGGCGGGGCGGCCCTGCTCCCGGCCCAACGGTGCCACGGTGACGCTCTGGGGAAGGGGCAAAAGGATGGATGCTGACGAACGGAAAGCCCGCCTCGAGCGAAAGCGGGAGACGGCGGACGATCTGGAAGCCTTGTAGTGGCGGTTTCGCCGGGCGCGGGCCTGTTGTTAATGAAGGGGGTTAGCCACATGCACGGCATCGAGTTCCTGGGCGAGATCGGCATCGTCCTGGTGGCGGCGCTTCTGGGGGGGCTCGTCGCCCGCGCGCTCCGCCTGCCCGTACTCGTCGGCTACCTGGTCGCCGGCGTCGTCGTAGGGCCCCACACGCCCGGCTTCATCGCCGACGACGGGATGGTGCGCGCCGTCGCCGACCTTGGCGTGGCGCTCCTCATGTTCGCCGTGGGCGTGCAGTTCTCGCTCCACGAACTCAACGCCGTCCGGCGCACCGCGCTCCTCGGCGGCGGGGCGCAGATACTGGGGACGATCCTCCTGGGCGTCCTCATCGGGGTGGCGCTGGGCTGGGGCGTCTACGGGGGCGTGTTCCTGGGCTGCGCGCTCTCGCTTTCCTCGACGGCGGTGATGATGCGCGTGCTCGAAGAGCGGGGCGAGCTCGGTACCGCCCACGGTACGGTGATGCTCGGTATTCTCGTCGTCCAGGACCTCTCCCTCGTCCTGATGATGACGCTCCTCCCCGCCCTCGCTTCGGTGGGAACCGAGGGCGGGGCGGCCGCGCTGGCGACCGTCGGGAAAGCCCTCCTCCGGGCAGCGCTGTTCCTGGCGGTCACCCTCCTTTTCGCGATGCGCGGCGCGCCCGCCCTCATCGGCCGCGTCGCGGCGACGGGCTCGCGCGACCTCTTCATCCTGATGGTCGTCTGCCTGTGTCTGGTCGCGGCCATCGCCGCCGACCTCGCCGGGCTGGGCCTCGCGCTCGGCGCGTTCCTGGCCGGGGTGGTCGTCTCCGAGTCCGCCTACGCGCACGAGGTGTTCTCACAGATCCGGCCCCTGCGGGACGTGTTCGCCTCGCTCTTCTTCGTTTCCGTCGGCATGCTCCTCGATCCGTCGTTTGTCGCGAAAAACTGGGGCGCGGTGCTCGTGGTGGTTCTCGCCATCGTGGTCGGCAAGGCCCTCCTTTCGACGGCGGCCATCTACGCCTCGGGCTGGCACGGTCGGACCGCGATCCTCGCCGGCATGGGGCTCGCACAGATCGGGGAGTTCTCCTTTGTGCTCGCGACCGTGGGCAGCGCCCGGAACCTCATCCCCGCCGAGATCGGGAGCGTGATCCTCTCCTCGGCCCTCGTCACCATCCTCCTCGCCCCCTTCCTGTACGAAGCCGCCGGGGGGCTGTATACCCGGCTCAACCGGGTGCCGTCCTTATCCCGGTGGCTGAACCGCCAGGCGACAAAAGAGGCGGGGGCGTTCGCCCACGAGTCCTCGGGGAACCGGGTAGTCATCCTCGGCTGCGGGCGCGTAGGGCGCTACGTGTCGGACTCCCTCCGCGCAAAGGGGGTCGCTCATGTCGCCGTGGACTACGAGTCGACGGCGATCTCCCGCTTGAAGGAAAATGGGGTCCGCATCGTCTACGGCGACGCGTCTTCGCCGACCGTGCTGGAGCAGACCGCGCCCCAGACGGCGGAGCTAGCGATCATCGCGCTGCCGGAAGCCTCGACGACGGAGGCGGCGGTCCGCGAGTTGCGGCGGCTGGCCCCCGGCCTGCGGATCGCGGCGCGCGTGCACCGCGGGGAGGACATCCCCCGCATGCGCGCGTCCGGGGCCGACGCCGTCGTGCACGCGGAGTTCGAGGCGGGGGCCGAGATGATCCGGCAGACCCTCGACTGCCTGGGGTTCCCGGACCCGGAGGTGGACGGCTACATCGAGGAAGTCCGGCAGCATCGATACCGGAACGAAAGCTCGCCTTAGGAAGGGTGGAGCCACACCGGACCACGCGCCACGGCGTCGATCACAAACGCTCCGGTGTTGTTGCCGAAATCGCCGCGCCTTTCGCGCCGTCTGTGGCCCTGGTCCGCGCCACCGCCAACGCAGCCGTGCTGAACATCGGGCGAATAGCAGCCTCTCTGGAGGAAAAAGTCGGCAGTGACGCAGGTCTCACGCCCCACCCACTCCTAGCCCGCTCCCCTCACCGGCGCCTGATTTCGCCAACAATAGAGCCTCTTGCAAAAATCGGTGACGGGCTAAGGAAGCCTCAACATGTCGTGCTTAATCTACGAGGACGGCACGACATGCGGTGGGCACGTTGAGTCGAAACCTATTTT
>CADCTO010000202.1 GCA_902805585.1 uncultured Armatimonadota bacterium
CGTCAGCAAAGTGTCCTCCGCACGGCTCATCTTCGACCGGATTGATGCCGGGCAGCACCTGGAGATCGTTTCGCAGATGCCGCAGAACGGCGTGATCTTCAGCGACGGCGTGGAGCAGGACTACCTGGAGTTCAACAGCGGCGCCATCGCCCGCGTCGCGCTCGCCGAGAAGAAGATGCACCTGATCGTGCGTCCGTAAGGGGCTTTGAGGCCTGCGCTTAATCCAGGGAGCGATTCGGGAACACTGAACACGGACGGCCCTGCTTCCCCGGGAAGCCAGGGCCTTTCCGTCTTTCGAGGAGGATGGCCGCGAATCATGAGGAAAGCCGGCGGTGTCGTCTTCGTCTTCCTTGCCTGCCTGCTTTCCGCCGGCGGATGCGCGGCCAAACCTGCGCCCGCCCGCCCGATCGGCACGCAGCCGCTCCCGCTCGCCGTGGGGCGGGAGCGGCTGCGGGAGATGGTGATCGACAGTTTCGGCAAGCGCGTCATGGGGCGCCGCGAATCGCTGCGGGACGTGGCGCGAATCGCCACACAGACCGGGCCGATCATCGCCGCGGCGGCGCGGCAGCCGCAGGTCGAGGGCACCGTGCGGCTGATGGCGGACGACGACAACACCACGGCGGCGGCCGCCCGGAAGCGGTGGATCGCGCTGCAGGAGGCCGATCTGCTGCTGGAATCCGGCGGCGACCCCGACGCCCTGTCGCCCTCGGAGGCCGCGGGGGTGGCGCAGTGGCTGGCCTCGACCGGCAGCGGGAACGGTCTGCGCGTGAACGTCGCCGAATCCAAGCGCCTGACGCGGAAGATCGACGATCTCCGGCGACGCATCGCGTGGCTGGAATACCTCCAACGGCCGGACGCCAATCGGGACGCGCCCGGCGCGCCAAGCGTGCCGCGTGCCGACGCGGCGGCCCGGCTCCCGGCGCTCCGGGGCGAACTGCAGGCGCTCCGGGCGAAGCGGCGATCTATCGACGCGCGTTACGACCCGCGCAAAGCCGTCTTCGCCCAATCGCGCTACCTGGCACGCCTGTACCGCCGGTACCGAAGTATCGATTGGGTGTACCAGGCGTACCACGGCGGTGAAGGCGGCGCACAGCGCACGCTGCGCAAGTACCTCGGGGCGGCCTGGCCCGGCTCCATGGAACCGGCGATCCGGCGGGGCCGCCGCGGCCGCCCGCTGCGCTTCGAGCACCTGTTTTTCGCCGTCACGCCGCGCTCCCATCCGGAAGCCTTCGCCTACCTGTACGGTCGCAGCGACGACCACCGGCACTACTGGTGGAAGCTGCTGGTCTCGCAGGAAGCCATCGCGCTGTACCGCCGCGACCCCGCCGCGTTCCGGCGTCGTTGGGAGGCCTATCTGCCCGGCCGGCCGGCGGACGCGGTGTGGTACCCCGACGCGCCGGCCGGGGCGATGCCGGACCTCCCCGCGCTCCAGTCCGCACACGCGCAGGGGCGTCTGGTGCCCGTGGGTGCGCGGCCGGATCTGGCGTTCCGTGGCGCGACGCTGGACCCGACAAACGCGCGCTGGTACGCTGCGCTCCAGCCGGCGTCAAAGGGGGCGCTGCTCCTCGTCACGGCGGCCTACCGACGCGCGGGCGGGTCCGTGCGGTTGTCGACCAGCGACCTGGCGCTCACACAGGCGTATGTGGATCAAGCCGAGCCGCGTCTGCGACCGCTGCCCAGGGAACCCCGCTGGCCGCCCGACCCGGAGGCCCTCACGCGCCCCGGCGGCGGCCCGCCCGTGGGCTTCGACTACCATACCGCCGGCATCGTGTTCGACGTCCTGACGCCGCGCGACCCGAAGCAGCGCAAGCTCCTCGACTACGCGCTCGGGTATCTGAACAACCGGCGGATCGTGTACTGGTTCTCGCCGCGGGACCGGGGGGAGCGCCGCTACCACGTGGTGCCAAACCCGCGATACGCCGCCGCGCTGGCGCGCATCGCACAGACGGGACAGGTCCCGGCATTACCCGGTCTGTAAAGCGACGTGGAGTCTGCGGGACGTCTGGAACAGCCGTCAGGAGGAAGTGGCGGAGGGGACAGGACTCGAACCCGCACACGGTTTCACCCGTGAGACCGCTTTCAAGGCGGTTGCGATACCATTCCGCTCACCCCTCCGCATCGGGGCCGTGGTGTTTGGAGTATACCGCCACCGGGTCCGGGTGTCAACGACCCCTCCCCCCGGCCCCCTCCCCTCGGAGGGAAGGGGGTGCAACCATAAACCCAAAGTGCCACGGTGGCGGCCACGGTACAGCGCTTCTCCCCCTCCCCTCCGAGGGGAGGGGGCCGGGGGGAGGGGTCACTCCAGCCGGGTGAAGCGTTCGTTCAGGTCGCGGTCCTGAAGCAGGTTCTGTGCGTAACCGACCTTCTGCAGGGCCTCGGCGTTGGCGGGGTCGAAGCGGAGCACCTTTTTGAACTGGAACAGGGCGGCGGCGTACTGGCGGTCCTGGTACAGTTTGTTGCCGAGCGCGAGCGCCTCGCCGGTTCGGGCTTCACGCAGCAGGGCCGTCACTTCGGGACCGGTCGCGCCGCGTGTCTGGGCTTCGGCAAGAGCGGCGATGGCATCGGTGAAGCGGCCGGCCGCGAGGAGGTCTTTGCCGCGCTGGAGCGCGCCCGCGGACGCCGACTGGCGCGCGTGGGCGAGGGCGGCCCTCGCCTCCGTATGCAGCGGATCCGCCTCGATGGTCTCGAGGAAGCGGGCCTCGGCTGCCGCGCCATCGCCCCGTTCCAGCGCCGCCCGGCCGGCGGCGAAGGCGAAAGCGGCCCAGCGGGCACGCAATGCGGTGCGGAGCGCCGTCGCCTCCGCGTCGAGCGCGGAGGCGGCGAGGAGTTCGGCCAGGTGTGTGTCCGCCCCGACGAAGTCTTGCACCGCTTCGGCGGTTTCGGCGGCGTGGAACGCGCGCCGCCGTAGTTCGGAGAGGGCGCGAGAAAGCGCCTCGCACGCCGACACGTCCGAAGGAACGGCGAGCAGGCGCGCACGCAGCAGTTCCGCCGCCTGGCGGGCGTTCCCCGCATCCAGCGCCGCCCGCGCCTCGCCGAGCACCTGATCCGTCGCGGCGCCCGCCAACCGCTCCCCGTACTCCAATCGGTACACGGCCAGCGTGCCGTCGCGCAGGCTGACGGCGGCGTGCTGGCCGTCGGCGGAAAGGGAAAGGCCCGTCGGGCGCGCCTCGTCGAAATCGATGTCCCAGGTCGGCAGTCCCTCGCCGGAAAGGAAGTACAGCCGGCCCGCCGACTGGTCCAGGCGCGTCAGTGCCGCAGCCGTCCGCCCCTCGGCGTCGATGGCGACCTCGATGATGTCGCCGGGGAGGGGAGTGAACCAGACCAGTCTGCCCTCGCCGTCCACTACCCCCACGCCGCCGCCGCCCGCGAAGACGGTACGGTCGGCGGCGTCACTGGTCGCCACCGCCGTCAGCGCGGCCTCCGCCCGGTGCGTCCAGAGCGTGTCGCGCGCGGCGTCGAGCATCAGCAGGTCGCCCGACTCCCCCGCCACGGCGATGCGGCGCGCCTCCCGGTCCACGGCGAGCCGGGCGATGGGGAAGGTGACATCCTTGGTCCATAGAAGGCGGCCCCCGATGTCGCCGAGCGCGATCGTGTTGCCGGACAGGAGCAGGTCGCACAGGGCGGCGGCGAAACGCTGGCCGTTTGCGGACAGGGCGAGGTCCGTGTATGAAGCGCGTCGGTCGGCCAGGAACCGCGACTTACGTTTTTCCCGGAACAGATAGAAATCGTCGTCGGTGACGCCCACGAAGGCGCTCCCGGACGAGCCGATCTCGGTCTTGCGCAGGGTCTCGACGTTGTACGTTTCCAGCACCTGCGAGCGCCCGTTCGGGTCGAAACGGGCGATGTGGAAGGTGCGCGCCTCCAACTCGTCGGGCACGGAGACCAGCAGGGTGCCGTCGTCCTGCGCGGCGAAGCGGGCGAGGGCGGCGGCACCGCGCGCCTTGCGCTGCCATAGAAGGTTGACGTTGGTGATATCGGACATACGCCGCCTTACTTCTGCGCCGAGACGGTGAGCCCGTCGAATTCGAAGGCGAAGGGGATGACGCGCGCCCCGCCTGCGGCCAGCGCTTTTCCGACCGCTTCCCGCGCCCCGGCCCGGGTGACGAACAGCAGGCAGCCGCCGCCGCCCGCGCCGCACGCCTTGCCCCCCAGCGCGCCCGCCTGAGATGCCGCCGTAAACAGGTCGTCGATCTGCTGGTTCGTCACCGACGGGTCCAGCGCCTTCTGGTTCCGCCAGTTTTCCGACAGGAGCCCGGCGAAGGCGTCGATGTCGCCCTCCAGCAACACGGTCTTCATCCGCTCGGCGATGTCGCGGAGTGCGTACAGGGCCGAAAGGGTGGCCGGGTTGCCCTGCCGGAACGCGCCCCACACGTTCTCATGGATCGACCCGGACAAACGGGGCTTCCCGGTGTAGCAGAGCACAGTGCGCGTTTCCAGTTCGCGCACCGTTTCGGGCGGGACCGACAGCCGCTCGACTTCGACCCCCTCCGCCCCGAAGCGCATCAGGTTGAAGCCGCCCAGCGCGGCCGCGTACTGGTCCTGCTTGCCGCCGAGGATACCGAGCATCGCCTCCAGTTGGTAGGCCAGTTCGGCGATGTGCTTCCGGTCCTCATCACTGGCGGTGATCTGGCTCTTGATCAGCGACAGCCAGACCACGTTGAGCGCGGACGACGTCCCCAGACCCGACCCCGACGGCAAGTCGAAGCCGTAGTTCACCGCCAGCCCCTCGCGCGCCTGCGCGCCCTCCCCGGCCTCCATGACCTCGATCCGGCCGGTCACGTACTTGTCGATGGTGGCGTTGAGCACGACGCCGCCCGCGCCGTGCGCGAAGATATCGACATCGGTCCAGCCGCCCCCGAAATCCACCCGCACCGGCGCCCTCGACGTGACAATCATGGCTGCTTTGGTTTCATTCTATCGCAAAAGGTGGGCCGTCGCGTTGTTGGACACAGTCCGTCCAAGCTTCGTGGTGAAGCAAAGTACCCTGGCAGGGAACAATCAACGCATGCAACGAGGCAGTTCTTACCCCTCAACAAAGGCCAGCAGCCAGTAAAGCCGCTCCGGCAGCGCCACCCCCTCCTGCCGGCCGGTGCGCGCGTCCATGCGGATCAGCCGGTGCGGCCGCAATTCCCAGCCCATCGGGGTACGGACGGTGCCCCCGGTCCCGTACACGTGGCGCCCGTCCCGGGACCAGCAGGCCGCCCGCACGCCCGGCTCCGGGTGCCGGTACACCCTTCCTTGCGCGTCTACGTGGACCAGGTACGTCTTCATGTCGCTGGCCTCGGGATGGGTGTGGGGCACCTCGCCGCCGGTGTCAGGGTCTATCCAGGGGGCGCGCCGGTCCCAACTGACGTCGAACAGCACGCCCCGCCCGCCCGGCGCCACCAGGACCTGGCCGGGGTGCGGCTGGATCAGCGAGTCGTGGCCCAGGCAAAGGCGCAGGAACGCCGGGTGCCAGCCCCCGGCCAACCGCGCCGCCTCCTCGCCGGTGATGCGCCGGACCGTCGCCGTGCGGTTCGGGCCGGCCAGTTCGGCGGCGAACAGGTCCGTGTCACGCAGCCGCGCAGCGCGGTCCTGCTGGTAGAAAGCCGGCGGGAAGCCGTGCCCGGCCCTCCAGTAGCGGGGCCGCGTGCCGGCGCCTTCGCGGTCGAGGAACCGGGCGAAGACGAGGCGGGTGCCCGAGGCGTCCCAGACGGGGAAGGCGGCGCCGACCCCGCTCCACACCTCGCGCCACGTGTCGGTGCGGTACACGGAGAGTCTCGTTTCGGGCGCCTCGCCCCGGAAGAAAGTTGCGGCGAAGCGGCCGCCGGGTGAGAGCGCACTGTAACCGAGCCCCTGCTCAGGGGCGGGGCGGATCGAGCCGCCTGTGGCCGCCGCCGACAAAAGGTAGTAGTGTGCGACCGGGCGCTGCGTGCCCCGGAACACCCCGTACAGGGCGTGTCCGCCCGAGGGCGAGGCCACGGACGAGAAGACCCGCACGCGCCCGCCGATGGGGCGTGGCGGCGTGTGGGCGCGGCCGTCCTCGATGCGGCAGGCGTGGACCGGGGCCGCCCGCTCGTAGGCCGCCGAGACGAAGGCCGTCCCGTTTATGGGTTTTGCTGTCGCTGCGCCCCTCGCAATACGCATGTCAATGCCATACCACGGCCCCGATCAGGGCCGGATCACGAGACCAACGACTGTGGGTTTCTGAGCGAGCGTTGCCGGCGTGGTCCGCCCCGAACCAGACGACGCCGGAGCCCCGCAGAGGGGGCAGGAACGGCTACCATGCCTGCACCATGCCAACGCCACCGGTGATTGTTTCGTAGGGGCTACAAGCGCGTCCCCCTAAAAACTATGTGCTTCCTCGTGCTGCGCTTCCTTCCGCGCTGCGCTCCAAGGCGTTCCACAACGACAGCAGAGGGGTCTGGCTGACGCCTGAGAACTGCCCGTCTCCGGACTCGATCACGATCCACTGCCCGTCTTCGAGCTGCCCGACATCGACGGCGACATAGTTCGCGGCAAGCCGCTGCGCCGCTTCGAGCGCCAGAGCCCGCACCTGCCGCTCCTCGTCCCCCGTCAGATCTTTCAGCGGATCGTCGCCTTCCCAGTAGTAACCGCTGCCGACGATCACGTCCTTATACACGAACACCCGGTACTCTCGGCCGAAGGGGAACCCCTCCGCGGACATCCGTGCGTGCCGCAGGCGGACCAGCGTCCGGACGATGACGCGCCCGCGCGCCCGGTTCTCCAGTGCAAGCAGATGCTTCGCGAGCGTCGTCAACTCCTCCACACTGTTCGCGACACACGCCTTCCAACCCCGCGCCTTGCGCGACTGCACCGCGCCTCTGACAAACACCGGCAGTCCCAGCGCTTCGACCGCCGCCCCGCACTGCGACGGGTCGCTCAGGATCACGCTCCTGGGCGTGAGTTCCTTCAGGACTGAATAGGCCCGGTCGAACTCCTGAACCCTGAGATGCTGCTCCGGCGTGTTCGGGAGCCGGATCCGCTTCCGTAACGCGGCTTCATAGACGGCCGCATACCGCTCCGGTTCCGGTATGTAACCGATCCAGATGCATGGCGTGTCGCCGTCCTGAGCCGGGACATGATACAGCGCGTCCTCTGCCGTCCCACAGGCGTCGAAATCAGGCGGTATCGTGTACACGCGGCACCCGACGATCCGGGCCGCCTCGGTTGACGCCTGTATATCGCGCACGCTTGAGGAAGGCTTCAATTGCTCCGATGATTCGCTCAGTACGATCATCGGAAGAAGTGGTCGCAGGCCAGCTTACCCACGCGGGCCACGGCCTCGACGCCGGCGTTGGCGGGGGTCCAGCGGCCGTCACGGACGCCTTTCGTGTAGACGCAGATCGCGAGCGTGCCCGGCGTTCCGTCCGCGGAATGGCCTTCGATCAGGCCGGCGTCGTTGCGGACGCCGGTGACGGCGCCGGTCTTGTGGCGCACGACGAACGGCGGACGCGGCACCCCCAGATCGCGCGCGTACGGGTTCACTTCCAGATACCGGGGGAGCATCGTGTTGTCCTCCGTCGTTGTCAACAGGCCGCGCACCGTATCGGAAACGACCTTCTGCGCGTGCAGCGCGCCGCTGCCCAGGCGCATCAGCAACGTCAGCATGTCACGCGGCGTGCCCGTGGCCGTGTGGGGTGGGTCGTCGGGGCCGAGCGCGAACCGGATCGGCCGGTGGATCGTCGTGTTCGGCATGCCCCACGCGCCGTGCATGCGCCGGTTCACGGCGTCGGGGCCGCCGACGGCGGCCAGACACAGGTTCGACGCCGTGTTGTCCGAGACCGCGATGGCGAGCAGCGCCAGGTCTGCCAACGGCAGGGTCAGGCCCGGCGAAAGCAGCGCGAGCACGCCCGACCCGGGCACGGCGTCCTGGTCCGTCACCGTGACCGGCGTCTCCGGTGACAGGCGCCCTTCCGCGGCCTGCGCGTACAGTTCCGCCACGATGGCGATCTTGATCACGCTCGCCGTCGGGAACACGTGGTCCGCGTTCACCGACACGCTTTCCCGGGTCGGCAGGAACGTCGCGGCGACGCCCAGCGTGCCGCCGTCGAGCCCGTCCGAAATCGCGCCTAACTTGGCTTCGATGCCCTCCATCGGCGGTTCGGCCGTCCCCGGCGCTTCAGGCCCGCCCCGCGTTCGACCCCGCCTCGGGCGCCGGCGCCGTCTCCGGCTGCGTGGAGGCGGCGGGGGCCCCGGTCCCCTCGGCCTCCACGACCGGCTGGGAAGGCAGGGCGGCGCCTTCATTCTGCGTCGTGTGCATCACGCTGTCCAGCCCCGTCGCCGTCTTGCGCTCCAGGGCGCCCACGCGCGCCTCGATGGTGCCGGTATCGCCATTCCCGTCTATGTTCGCGGGCCGCATCATCGGCGGCGGCGGCAGCGCATGAAACGCGGCGGCCTCCAGCGCCTCCAGCTCTTCGGGGGACTCGGCCTCCTGCGACGAGGCGGGGCGGGCGCGCGTCTCGGCCCACTCGCGCAGCCGGGCGATGCCCTCACGCATCGTCACCGACAGCGGCACCGATTCGGCGACCGTCCGCAGCACGTCTTCCGTGGTCAGCTCGCGCCCGTTGTCGCCGAAGGAATCGTACAGCGACGAAACGACGGACTGCTCGATCTCCGCCCCGCTGTAGCCGACGGCGCGCTTCGCCAGGGCGTCCAGGTCGAACTTCGCCGGGTCGCGCTTGCGCTTCTTGAGGTGGATCGCGAAGATGTCGCGCCGTTCGGCTTCGGACGGCAGGTCCACGAAGAAGATCTCATCGAAACGCCCCTTGCGCATCAGCTCCGGCGGGAGCTGCGACACGTCGTTGGAAGTTGCCACCACGAAGCACGGCGCCTGCTTCTCCTGCAGCCACGTGATGAACGAGCCGAACACGCGGCTCGTCGTGCCGCCGTCCGAGAACGGCGACGACTGCGTGCCCGCGAACCCCTTTTCCATCTCGTCGATCCAGAGCACGCAGTTGTGGGTCACGACCCCGTTCGCGATGAAGTTGTGGGGTCCCGCGCACACCAGATCGTACACGAACTCCGGCGCTGCTTCAGGCCGAACCGAGACGACCTGACTCCAGGATACGGAACCGTCCACAAGCGCCGCCACGGCTTCAAGTTCCGTCGTGTCGCAATCGGTGGTCTGCGCCCCGGCTTGTATCTCCCGCAGGATCGAGCGTAAACGCTCCCGGCTCGGATGACTGACGCCGTGCTCGTACCGGTGCATCAGGCCCGAACTGGTACCATCAAAGCTCTGGGAGCCCATCCCGAGCGCT
>CADCTO010000203.1 GCA_902805585.1 uncultured Armatimonadota bacterium
CACCCGCGTGTTGGCTGCGTTCCCGTCGAAGCGCCCCGGGATGACGAGCGGGTGACCGGCGCTGCCGCTCTGGGGGAGCGCTACCGCCCCGGCGGCAGCGGGCGCCGCCGGCGGTATGGCCAGGCGGACTTGCGTCCGAGCGAGCACGTTCCCGCGCTCGTCGCTGAGCACAAGGGCGAGCGCCGGCGGCTGTCCGTGCGCCCCTGTGGGAACGGTGCAGGTCAACGTTTTCGCCTGCACCGGCCGGCTCACCTCACCTAAAGCGACCGTATGCCGGCCCAGTATCTCCCAACCTGTCCGGTCATCGGAAGACGGCGCCCCGTTGTTCCCGGGGACGACGCTCATGGTGCCGGAGATGGTGTCGCCGGGGGCGGCGGTGTCGGGTAGCGCCACGGCGACCCCGCCGAGGAGGGTATTGAACAAGGTCACGGTGATACCGTACCCCTTCTTGGTCTGGACCTTGGTTGTGGGGGGCGCCCCGCCCCCGGCCTGTGCGGGCGGGGCAGCCATGGCAAGGAGCAGAACGGCGGTGGCGCACAGGGCGCCCGCGGCGGCCTTGCGGAACCGTCCGCTTACAAACCTGTCGATTCTCATGGTGTGATTTTCTCCTTGGGTCCGGCCGGCACGGCCTCCTTTTGTTTCCAGCGGCGGACAGAGCCCTGCGCTCTGTCCGCCGGTTCGGCGATCCCCCGAGCAGGCTCTACCGGTTCTGCGTTAGCCACTGCGCCAGGGTAGCCAGGAACGCGTTCTCGTACCCGCCCTCGTCGCTGGCGTACAGGGGGTCGAGGTGCGCGTACGGTTTGGCCGACGGCGTGGGCGTGCGCTCGTCGGAGTGGTCCACCAGGGTGAAGGCGGGCACGGATGGAGACGCGGCTCGATACCAGTCGAAGCGCCCCCTGCCCTGCGCCGCGGCGAAGGCGTAGACCGGGACGGCCACGAACTTCGTGTCGAAGATGCGCTGTCCCTCCAGCCTGGCCGCCGACACGTTCGCGCCCGTCCGGGGGTCGCGGAAGTGGGCGCGCGAATCCAGGTTGCCGGCCAGGTCGAGGTCCGCGTTGAGGCGGACCGGGAAGTACCACTCGATCCCGTTGGTCTGGGCGCTCTGCCACAGCGAGCGCGCCCACACGTCGGTGGACGACACCTCCGGCGGGCCGACCTGGTGAAAATCTGCCCAGTGCAGCAGGGCCCGCCCGTCGGGGGTGAGGCCGATGGGCTGGGGGAGCAACTTCCCCTGGTGCAGCCGGAAGGTCCCGGAGAAGCCGTAGTTGTCATCGGTGAAGGCGGCGAACAGCGCCTTGTTGGTGGGGGCGGTGCCGGAAACCGGCCAGTTGAAGGGCGGCGGCAGGCCCTTCCATAAGAGCGACTCCTGCGCCGGCGCGGCGGAAGCGGCCATCGCCGCTACCTCGGCGAGCTGGCCCACGAAGGGCGAGATGCCGATCGAGAGCTGGTCCCAGTAGACCTGCCCGGCCGCGATCATGGACAAGTCGCGCACGTATTGGCCGATCAGGACGGACTCCCACTCGGAGCCGTTGACGCCCCCGTCGATGAGCACGATCCCGTTGATGTCGCGCCAGCCGGCCGTGTGGGGCGTGTTGCCGAAGCGCCAGGCGGCGTAGATCTGGGCGGTCATCCCGCCCAGCGAGTGGCCGCCCAGGAAGATTTTTGCACGGGGGTAGAGCCAACGGGCGCGGGCGACCAGGGCGCGCACGTCCCCGAGTGCCGTCTCCAGGCCCCAGCCGCCCATGCCCAGCGAGGCCGCCTCGGCCTGGGATAGGGAGAACTCGCGGAAGAAGCCGTTCCAAGCGTTCGGGTTCGGGTCGGCGTGGGGCGGCAGGAAGCCGGGCATCTCCAGGGCGCCGAAGTAGTAGGCGGCGGCGAGACCCGGGTTGCCGAGCGCCTGGGCCATCTCCATGCCGGCCCGGTTCTCCAGCAGATTCGCGCGCCGATCCGCAGCCCAGACCTGGAGCCAGGGCAGGCGCGTCACCAACCGCTCGCCGACGTAACGAAAGTCCTCGGCACCGCCCAGGTAGCCGGGCACCAGGATCAGGACGGCGGCGGGGGCGGGCGGCTTCTTCCCGACCCCGGCGGCGCTCCAGTGCCGCACGTAGGCGACCTGGTCGAGCCAGAGCGGGGTGCGCGGGGCGCGGTGCCCCGCGACGACCTGGTAGTCCGAGCGCGGCGTG
>CADCTO010000204.1 GCA_902805585.1 uncultured Armatimonadota bacterium
GACGCGCTGGGCCGCTGGAAGCGGATGTGCGGCTACAACACCATGATCCTGCCGGGCACGGACCACGCCGGCATCGCCACCCAGTCCGTGGTGGAGCGCGAGATCGCCAAGGAAGGCCTGTCCCGCCACGACCTCGGCCGCGACGCCTTCGTCGAGCGCGTGTGGCAGTGGAAAGAGGAGTACGGCGACCGGATCGTGATGCAGCTCCAGCGGCTCGGCTGCGGCTACGACTGGGACCGCCTGCGCTTCACCATGGACGACGGCTACGTGGACGCCATCATGGAGGTGTTCGAGCGGCTTTACGACGCCGGCTACATCTACCTGGGCGACCGCATCGTGAACTGGTGCCCGTTCCACCGCACCGCCATCTCCGACATCGAGGTGGAGCACGAGGAGGAGAAGGGCCACCTGTGGCACCTCCGCTACCCCTTCGCCGACGGCTCCGGGTATGTGACGGTGGCGACCACGCGCCCGGAAACCATGCTCGGCGACACGGCCGTGGCGGTGAACCCGCGCGACCCGCGCTACGAAGGACTGATCGGCAAGGAACTGCGCCTGCCGCTTTCGGAACGCCTCATCCCGCTCATCGGCGACGACTACGCCCAGATGGAGTTCGGGACCGGCGCCGTGAAAGTGACGCCCGCCCACGACCCCAACGACTACGAGGCGGGCCAGCGCAACCGCCTGCCGTCGATCACTGTGATCGGCCCCGACGGCGCGATGACGGCCGAGGCCGGCCCCTACGCCGGCCTGGACCGGTACGAAGCGCGTAAGCGCGTGCTGGCCGACCTGGAGGCGCAGGGCTTCCTGGTGAAAGCCGAAGACTACACGCACACGGTGGGCCGGTGCGACCGGTGCAAGACGGTGATCGAGCCATTGCTGTCCAAGCAGTGGTTCTGCAAGATGGCCGGCACCCCCATGGTGGAGAAGGCGATCGCGGCGGCCGAATCCGGCGACGTGCGCTTCGTGCCCGCGCGGTACCGGGACGTGTACCTGCGCTGGATGGAGGACATCCGCGACTGGCCGATCTCGCGGCAGCTCTGGTGGGGGCACCGGATGCCGCTCTGGCGCCGGGCCGAGTCCGACCCCGGCGACCCCGCCGGCTACGTGGTGGCCCGCACCGCCGAACAGGCCCGCGTGAAGCTGGGCATGACCGAGGACGACCCCCTCCAGGTGGACGACGTGCTCGACACCTGGTTCTCGTCCGCGCTCTGGCCGTTCGCCACGCTCGGCTGGCCCCGCGAC
Source organism: uncultured Armatimonadota bacterium (assembly GCA_902805585.1). Lineage (GTDB taxonomy): Bacteria > Armatimonadota > Armatimonadia > Armatimonadales > Armatimonadaceae > CADCTO01. The sequence continues at coordinate 1,246 of CADCTO010000204.1, forward strand.
AGAACGGACCTGGACTACTACTACCCGACCTCGGGCCTGTTCACCGCCCAGGAGATCCTGCGCCTGTGGGTGGCGCGCATGATCATGACCGGCGAGGAGTTCATGGGCCGCAAGCCGTTCGACGACGTGTACATCCACGCCACGATCCTGGACGAGCACGGCTCGCGCATGAGCAAGTCGAAGGGCAACGGGGTGGACCCCCTGGACCTGATCGGGCTGTACGGCGCGGACGCCCTGCGCTTCTCGCTGGCGAGCCAGGCCGGGCAGCGGCAGGACATCCGCATCAAGCCCCTCCGCGACGGGCGGCAGGAGCAGGTGGAGCAGGCCCGCAACTTCGCCAACAAGATCTGGAACGCGTCCCGCTTCGCCCTCCTGAACCTGGAAGGGTATCAGCCGCCTGCCACCGACCCGCAGCCGATCGATCTGGTGGACCGCTGGATTCTGTCACGCCTGCACACGACCGCCCGCGCCGTGAACGAAGGGCTCGCCACCTACAACCTCGACGACGCGGCCCGCGCGCTGTATGAGTTCTTCTGGGACGACTTCTGCGACTGGTACATCGAGGCCGCCAAGCCCCGGCTGATGCCGGGAAGGGATGAGGGGCCAGGGACGAGGGATGAGGTGGGAGAGGAAGCTATTTCTCATCCCTCATCCCCCATCCCTCATCCCTCAAGCGAAGCGCGCCACGTGCTCTGGTTCACGCTGGAGCGGACGCTGCGCCTGCTACACCCGATCATGCCGTACCTGACCGAAGCCATCTGGCAGACGCTGCCGGGCGCGAAAGAGCGGGCGGGCACGGACTTCCTGATGTCCGCCGCGTTCCCGCAGGACGGAGTGGGACGACCGGACGCGGCAGCCGAATCCGACTGGGCGCTGGTGCAGGAAGTGACGCGCGCCATCCGCAACCTGCAGTCCGAGAACAACCTGAAGAAG
>CADCTO010000205.1 GCA_902805585.1 uncultured Armatimonadota bacterium
CTTTTTGAAGCCCACGTGGACCGTCACGCCGGGGCACCTGACCAGCGCGTCGAGGAAGTGGTTCAGTGCGAGCGTGTCGCCGGAGTAGCGCAGCGAGGTCCAGGAGTTGAGGAAGTGGCCGCCGAGGAAGGTGGCCCCTTTGCTGCGCACCAGCGCGGTGTTGACCTTCTCCCGCGCCTCGGGCGGGTAGTCCCTGGCGAACGGGACGCTCGGGGTAGTGAGTTCGCCCAGGACGGCGGAGACCGGGGCGGCCAGACTGAAGACCAACGCCGCCGCGGCGGCGACGGAGCAGAGTACGGCAGATCGGTTCATGGGGCCCTCCTTCTTTTTCAGGGGGTGAGACTCGCGACCGGAGGATGGTCTTCACACGGGCCGATGGTCATCGCCCGCCGTTTTCGATCGCCGCCTGCACCGTCCGCGCGACCAGCTCCTGGCCGGCGCGTCCGAGGTGCACCTTGTCGTCGGCGAAGAGCGGTGCGCGGCCCGACCCGGCAACCGACTGGAAGGCGGCGTAGACGTCGGCGAGGCCGGCGTTCTTCTGCCGCGCGGCCTGGCGGCACGCGGCGGCGAGCTCGGCGATCGCCTCGCCGTTCTCCAGCGGCGGGCAGGTCGTCAGGACCAGCACGTCGGCCTTGCCGCCCGTCGCGCGGCGGACGCGGTCGATGGCGTCCGCCTGGGCACGGAGGAACTCGGGCCCGCGCATGCCGGCGTTCCAGTCGTTGAAGCCGAAGAAGACGGTCACGAGGTCCGGGGACGGGTGCTCGCGGCGCGCCCAGCGCGGCAGGAGGACCAGGTTGTGCCGCAGTTCCGTGCCGCCGAGGGCCGGGTTGACGAGCGTGATCTCGGAGCGGAATTTGGCGGACAGGGCCGTCTTCAGGAACGCCGGCCAGTTCGTGGTGCGGTTGGTCCAGTGGCGCACGTCGGTCAGCGAATCGCCCATGGTGACGATGGTGACGGGCTTCCCCGCCTTGAGCTTCGCCAGCACGCGCGCGAGGGGCGCGCCCGCCGGGCGGTAGTCGTTCGTGTCGGACGGGATCGAGGGCTCCAGGCGCAGGTCGTCGATGGCGTAGGCGTGGGCGCCGTAGTCGCCCCAGTACCACCACTTCCCGAACGTGATCGGCCCCAGCTTCGAGGGGGCGCTGCCGCTTTTCGGGTCGATGGGCGGCAGAGGTTTCGACAGTTCCGGGATCAGGTCGCGCCACGGGACCACGATCTTTTTCCACTCGGTGCTGTCGATGGGGAAAGCGTAGGCGTAGCGCGCGCCGTAGTCCCCGTTCCAGAGGAACTCGATGCCGCCCAGGCGGCCCGAGCCGTCGCCCTTGACCCAGAACGAGAAGCCGGCGGCGCGGTCCCACTCGGGCGTCCCCTTTACCTTGCCGATGACGAAAACGCCCCGGTTCTCGTCCGCGAACGCGAACCGGACGGCTTTGTTGCGCTTCCCCTCGACCAGGCTGAGGCTCGCCTTCTCCTTGGGCGGCGCGAACCCGACGGCGTCCATGGCGTCGAGGACGCCGGCCTCGGCACCAAACCCGGGCCGCACCGTCAGGCACAGGGCCGCGAGGAAAAGCACCATTGCGTTACGTGTGCGCATCTGTTTCTTTCGGGTGCGAAAGCCGCGCTGCTCCAGGGTATCAAACACGCGGGACGGGCCACGCGCGCGTGGCCCGTCCCCATCACTTCGCCCAACGATTAGCCGAACACCCGCTTCGCCATTTCCTGGAGCAGGCCGGGGTCGATACCCGGAGCCGTGAGCTGTGGTTCCTCGGGCAGGTTCGGCGGCGGCGCGCCCTCGGGGATGGCGTCGCGGAACTCCAGCGGCGAGCCGTCTTCCGGGTGCGGGCCGTTCCAGACCTTGGCCACTTCCTTGTAGTCCTCGGGGCTCCAGCTGTACATGACGCGGTGCAGCCCCTGCTCCTCCAGCTTGGCGGCTTCGGGGAACTTCTTGTTGCTGATGTCCGGGATCGGGAACAGCTTGGTCAGGTCCGCGCCCGTGAGGTGCTCCAGGGCGCGGGCGTAGGCGACGATGTGCACGCCGCCGCGCACCAGCAGGTAGCCGACCATCGCGCGGGCGGCCGGGTCGTCCACCATCTCGTAGGCGCGGATCTTGTTGGCGCGCGCGCCGCACTCCAGGAAGAAGTTGTGCAGCAGGTCGAGCTTGAGGTTGCCCGAGGAGAAC
>CADCTO010000206.1 GCA_902805585.1 uncultured Armatimonadota bacterium
CTCGCCAACTGGTGGGACTACGTCGTGGACTTCAACCGCTACAACGAGAGCGGGCCGAAATGAGAAAGGCCGGGCGGCGACGCCTCCCGGCCTTCTTTGCCTGGCAGGGTTTCCGTCGCGGAAATCATCGGGGCGACCAACGTCGTGTTCATTCCGCGTCCGCAGGTTCACCGCCGAACAAGGGAGGCAGGTCTCTCGCACCATGAATCACCCGCACGATAGCCACGCCGTACTCTATCACCCGGTAAAAGATGATATAGTTGTTCACCGGGAAGCTGCGCAACAACGGAGCAAGTTCCGGCCGTGAACGGCCCATCATCGGTGATTGCGCGAGCAGATTGAACGTCTCAAAGAAGCGGTCCGCCAGACGGTCGGCCGCACCGATACTGCTCTTTTGCGCCACATGAAGCGCAATGTCCAGAATATCCTGATCTGCGAGATCGGACGTTACGTACGCCGGTTCTCCATCTCCGGGATCGCTCATCCCCCACTCTGCTCCGCCTCGGAGATTGTGCCGGCGAGCCGCTCGCGAACGCGCTGTTTTACATCATCGGCAGAAATCCGACGGGTTTGCCCGCTCTCGATTTGCCGCAAGCCGGCCTCGATGTCGCGCCGGAGCGCTTCCTGGCGGAACCGGTAAAAGTCATCACGTTCTTGCAGCAGTCGAAGCCCTTCCCGGATCACCTCATCGGGCGAACTGTAGACGCCGCTCGCAACCTTTTCCTCGATGATCTGCAGGAGGTCTGGGGCGAGAGATTGTGTCACGAAAGTTTCCCTCCTGTGGTCTTCTTGCGGATGCCCCCAGTGTAGAACATAGCGCCGGATTCGTCAACGGAAAGAACCCAAATGCAAACGGGCCGCGCCAGGTATACCTGGCGCGGCCCGTTTCTATTAGACGGCTCTAATAGTCGTCGTGGTCGTGGCCGCCGCCGGCAGCCGCGCTCTTCTTCTCGGGCTTCTCGGCCACGAGGCTCTCGGTGGTCAGGATCATCGAGGCGATCGAGGCCGCGTTCTGCAGCGCGGAGCGGGTCACCTTGACCGGGTCCACGACGCCGAAGGCGATCATGTCGCCGTACTCCTCGGTCAGGGCGTTGAAGCCCTGGCCCTTGGGCAGCTCCTTGACCTTGTTCACGACGACGGAGCCCTCGCGGCCCGCGTTCGCCGCGATCTGGCGCAGCGGCTCCTCGAGCGCGCGGCGCACGATGGTCACGCCGACCTTCTCGTCCGCGTCGTCGGTCTGGACGCCGTCCAGCGCCGAGATGACGTTGATGAGGGCGGTGCCGCCGCCGGGGACGATGCCCTCCTCGACCGCCGCGCGGGTCGCCGACAGGGCGTCCTCGAAGCGGTGCTTCTTCTCTTTGAGCTCGGTCTCGGTCGCGGCGCCCACCTGGATGACGGCCACGCCGCCCGCCAGCTTGGCCAGCCGCTCCTGCAGCTTCTCGCGGTCGTAGGAGGAATCCGTCACCTCGATCTGCTTGCGGATCTGGCCGATGCGGCCCTGGACCGCCTGCGCCGTGCCGCCGCCCTCGACGATGGTGGTCTCGTCCTTGGTGATGGTGACCTTCTTGGCCTGGCCGAGCATCGACTCCTCGACGTTCTCCAGCTTGATGCCCAGGTCCTCGGAGATGAACTGGCCGCCCGTGAGGGTCGCCAGGTCTTCCATCATGGCCTTGCGGCGGTCGCCGAAGCCCGGCGCCTTGACCGCGACGACGTTCAGGATGCCGCGGATCTTGTTGACCACCAGGGTGGCGAGCGCGTCGCCGTCCACGTCCTCGGCCACGATCATGATCGGGCGCCGGGACTGGGCCAGCTTCTCCAGGAGCGGCAGGAAGTCGGCGGCGCTGGAGATCTTCTTCTCGTAAAGCAGGATGATCGGGTTCTCGAGGACCGCTTCCATGCGCTCGGGGTCGGTCACGAAGTAGGGCGAGATGTAGCCCTTGTCGAACTGCATCCCCTCGACGATCTCGAGGGTGTTGCCGGTCCCCTTGGACTCCTCGACCGTGATGACGCCGTCCTTGCCGACCTTGTCGAGGGCCTCGGCGATCATGTGGCCGATCTCCGGGTCGTTGTTGCCGGCGATCGCCGCGACCTGGGCGACCGCCTCGTTCTCGACCGGGGTCGCGTTGGCCTTCAGCGCCTCGACGGCGGCCGCGGCCGCCAGGTCGATGCCGCGCTTGACGCCCAGCGCGTGGCCGCCGGCCGCGACGTAGCGCAGGCCCTCGTTCACGATGCTCTGGGCGAGCACGGTGGCGGTGGTGGTGCCGTCGCCGGCGACGTCGTTGGTCTTGGAGGCGACTTCGCGCACGAGCTGCGCGCCCATGTTCTCGAAGTGGTCCTCAAGCTCCACTTCCTTGGCGACGGTGACGCCGTCCTTGGTGATCGTGGGCGAGCCCCACTTCTTGTCGATCACGACGTTGCGGCCGCGGGGCCCGAGCGTGACCTTGACGGCGTTGGCGACGGCGTTGGCGCCGCGCTCCAGCGCCCGCCGCGCGTTCTCATCAAAAAGAATGTCTTTGGCTGCCATCTGTTATCAGTCTCCTGTCGCTGCCTTACGCCGTCTTGACGGCGTAGATCTGATCCTCGTCCAGAATCACGAGCGTGTCACCCTCGTTCTTGAACTCGGTCCCACCGTACTTGGAATAGACCACCACGTCGCCGACCTGCACGGTCAGCGTGCGGCGCTCGCCGTTGTCGAGCACGCGGCCCGAGCCGACGGCGAGGACGGTGCCCTCCTGGGGCTTCTGCTTCGCGGCGTCGGGAAGGATGATTCCGCCGAGGGAAGTCTCTTCCGCTTCGCTGGGTTTCACGACGACCTTATCGCCGAGCGGACGTAACATGAATCGCTCCTCCTGATTTCCGTACGCGCCGGCCTGGCGGCCGGCGCTCTTTAGCACTCACTGCGTGCGATTGCCAAAGCGGATTATACGGCGGTCCGGAGGCGTTTGTCAAGAGCCCGCGGATCACGCTCGGGGGCTAATCGGGGACGACGAAGAAGGCGGTCGCGTCGGGGATCAGCGCGCGGCGGCTGCCCCGCGCCGGCGGCGCGGGAAGCTCGTAGATGCCCGTGGCGGAGGCCGAACCGCCTCGGGCGCGGGCCCCGGCGGAAAGGAACAGGACGCGCTTGCCGTCGAGCGACCAGCGCGGCATGTCGTCGGCGCGCTCTTCGGTCAGGCGGCGGTAGGCCTTGCCTCCCAGGTCCACCAGCCACAGGCCGCCGCCCAGCGTCCCGAAGGCTATGGTGCGCCCGTCGGGGCTGAGGTCGGGCGTGACGGCCCCGGAATAGGGCGGGGGGCTGTCGGCCATCACGTCGGGGGGCAGCAGCGACGTGGTCTTGCCCTCCGCCAGGTTCGTCACCAGCAGCGGGCGGTATCTGCCTTCGGACGGCGGCGCATCGGAATCGACGGGCGTCCTCGGGTCGCGGTCCAGGCCGACGCCGACCAGGTGCGCGCCGCGGGCGTCCACCTCGGTCACCGGGGCGATCGATTTCCACCGACCCTGCGCGTCGATGACGGCGGCCCCCGTGGCCGAATCCACCACGAAGGTGGCGTGCCCGCCCACGTTGCCGATCAGCGAGCAGGACACGTACAGGCTCTTGCCGTCCGCGCTCCAGGCCAGCGAATCCAGGAGCCAGCTGTCAAACCCGTCGGCGCCTTCGGGCACGGGCGACCGCCCCACGTTCAGCCGCTCCACCGTGCGCCCCTGCCGGTCGCGCAGGTCGTCGGTGGCGAAAAGGCGCTTGCGCCGCTGCCCGGAAAGCTCGGCCAGGTACACGGTCATGGGGCGCGCCTTCAGGCCCAGCCCCGCGCGGTCCGTCGCCTTGACCGGCGCCGCCCAGGCCACGCGCCGCCCGTCCGGGGACGGCGCCCAGGCCGTCCCGACCGGCTTACCCACCGCGAACAGGCGGCGGACGTCCTTGCCGTCGCCGGCCGCCACGTACAGCGAATCCCCGCGCTGGAAGACCAGCCGTTCCGCGTGCGCCGCCGCCGCCGCCGTGCCGGCGAAGAACAGACACGCCACCGCCGTACCGAAGCGCCGAACCCCTCTGGATAACATCATGCCACTGGTATTATACGCGGGGATGGGGGAACCGTAACCTTTCACCGGGCGGCGGTTTTGCCGTCGACCCCGCCGGGTAGTTATCCGGTAGCAGACGAACGGAGAAACGTGACCATGAACGTGACGAAAACCCTGGCAGCCGCGCTCGCGCTTGCGGCACTCGGGGCCGCGCCGGCACTGCCCCAGACCGGCGGCGACACGATCACCCTGGGCGGGCAGATCATCATGCGGATACGGACCGGCGCCGGGGGCTACACCGCCGTGCAGCGCGCCGAGGCCGTCCGCGAGCGCCTGGTGGAGATCCTGTCCCAGGAGAACCTGCGGCCCGCCGACGTGACGGTCCGCCAGACGCGGTTCCGGCAGGACGCGTCCATCTACGTGCGGGACCGCCTGTTGATCACCGTCGACCGCACGCTCTCGCAAGCCAACGGCAACGGCGACCCGGCGGCGCTCGCCAACAACTGGGCGCAGCGCCTGCGCAACGTCCTGCCGCAACTGCGCGGCCCGAAGCCGTAACGGCAGGACGGGAGCAAAGGATCGAGAGCAAGAGATAGCGATAAACGAGGAAGAGGTTCAGGGACTGCCAAGCGATAAGAACAACGGTTGACAACTGAGGGCAGAACCGGGATAATAAAAGGGTTCATTGCGGAGTGGTCGTGCGAGGCAGCAAGGAGCGCTTATGCCGGTACACGTCGCGGAGCGGCCCGAGGTGACGTTCGCCCACCCGAGTGAGGCCGAGATCGCCCGACTGCTGGACTTCTACGGAGTCGCCTGGGAGTACGAGCCGCGCGCGTTCCCCCTGGAATGGGGCGAGGACGGGCAGCCCAACCGCTTCTTCACCCCGGACTTCTACCTCCCCGATTACGACCTTTTCCTCGAGATCACCACCGTGAAGCCGTCCCTGGTCAACCGCAAGAACCGCAAGATACGGCGCCTCCGGGAACTCTACCCGGACGTGACGATCAAACTGCTGGGTCTGCGCGACCTGGAGGCCCTGATGCTCAAGTACGGGCTGCAGGGGGCTTCGTAACCGGCCGAAACGGGGGAGGCACAAAAAAACCCGAGCGATGAAGGACGTCTCGCTGACTTCGCTAAAGACGGTCCCCCGCTCGCCACGACACCGACGATTCCAACAGACCTCGCGACCTCTCAGAATCGAACGGATCGGGACGAACCAGGAAACGAACTTCGGCGCGCACCCTTTCGGGCGACTCTCCGCTCCCTCGCACCGGTGCTGTCTCCTCGAAACCGCGCAGCTTACCTTGCAGCAGGCCACACCTTTTTCGGTTCAACGGCGTTGGATGGAAGAAGCCTCAACGAGTCATCAGCGCAAACCGCACTTCATCGCTCAGGCTTTCCGCCGTTCGGGTGTAACCCCGTTCAGCGTGTTGGTATTATATTCCCGGCCCGTTCGCCTGTCAAGGGTTTTTCGGAAAGCCGGCAAAAATACTTTCGTTGCCGGTCCGGGCAGGCGCGGAAAGGCTTTCCACGGTGCACGACGACGTCGCGCAGGTGCTTTTTACCCGCGCCCGGCTCCAGGCCCGGGTCCGCGCCCTCGGCCGCCGCATCACGCGCGACTACGCGGGCCGCGACCTGCACCTGATCACCATCCTGCGCGGCGGCCTGTTCTTCCTGACGGACCTGGCCCGCGCCATCGAGCTCCCGCTCTCGCTGGACTGTCTGGGCATCTCCAGTTACGCCGGGCAGGTGACGCCGGGCCAGGGGCGCGCGCGCATCACCAAAGACCTGGACGACCAGATCGAGGGTCGGCACGTGCTCCTGGTCGAGGACATCATCGACACCGGCCTGACGCTGGGCTACATACGCCGCAGCCTGCTGGTGCGCGAGCCCGCGTCGCTCCGTGTCTGCACGCTGCTCGACCGGCCGTACCGTCGGATCGTGGAGACTCCCGTCGATTACGTCGGTTTCGAGATCCCGGACGCCTTCGTGGTCGGTTACGGGCTCGACTGGCGCGGGCGCTACCGCAACCTGCCCTTTATCGCCACCCTGAAGCCCGAACTGCACACGTGAATCCGGACGGGCCACAGAGGCAGTGCCTCTGTGGCCGGTCCGGATCCTTCAGGGGAACGCGATCTCGAAACGATCCTGGTTCTGGCGCACGAGGCCGAAGCCGGCGGACTCGTACGTCTTCCGGGCGGCCACGTTGGTGAAGTCACAGGAGACGATGATGTACGATGGGGCCTGGTCCCGTGCCATCCCGACGACGTGCTCCAGCAGCGCACGCCCTACGCCCCGGCGTCGGCGCTCCGGGTCCACGATCAGCTGATCGATGTGGATGCGCCGGCGCTTGGAGTTGGCCGACGGCCGGATGCGGTCCGTGACGACCGCGATCAGCAGGCCGGCGACGCCCCCGGTCTCCTCCTCGGCGACCAGGGCGAGGTGGTCGTTTCGGCGGCACAACTCTTCGTAGAGCGCCTGGTCGAGGTCGAAGGGTTCGCCCATCAGGATGCGGAACAGGTGAACGGCGGCGGGATAATCGCCTTCGGTGGCGGGACGTATCGTCATTGGGTCCTCGGGAACGTCGGGAGTTCAGGGCCTGGAGATGCGGAGCGCGTGTCGCCGCCTTCCGGCGTATTGTACCATGACGGGACGCATCGGTCGGGCCGCCGGCCGGCCGGCGGCCCGGTTCCACTGCCGCGCCACTTACGGTGCGCCGGCGTATACTGTTGTTGACAGGCGACGAAAACATGAACGAACAGGCCACACCGACCGCGCAGCCCGCGCGGCGCTGGACGGCGGAGGAGATGGAGCGCATCGAGGCGCTGATCGCGGGCATCGAGAGCAAGCAGGTCGCCAGCGTGCCGCTGGGACCGCAGGAGGCCGCCTGCGACGCGGCGCTCCAGGCCATGGCGCGCGCCGAGGCGGACGCCCGGGACGCGTTCAGCGCGTTCTATCTGGGCCTGGGCGAGGCGCAGGGAGGTGACGGGCACGTGTACCTGCCCGCCGACGTCGCCGCGCGGGTCAACGCGTGGGTCGAGAGCACGCGGGCCTGGGAGGCGGCCGTCGACGCCGCGTTTCTGGCGCTCCCGGCGCCGCCCGCCCGTCCGCCCGCCGTCCCGCGCCGCACGGGCGCGCGTCTGCGGGCGACGCTCCCCGCGGCCTTCCGCGTCCCCACCGCCGAGCCCGCTCGCGACCTGTTGGCCGCCCTGTTCGCGCCGCGACGGTGGCAGGCGAACGACGCGGGCACGGCGATCTGGGCGCAGCTCAGCGACACGCGGGTCCAGATCGAACTGGACGACGTGGCCGGCTTCGGGCCGGAGCGCGCGGTCCAGCAGATCGCCCGTCACGGGGCGTCCGTCGCCCAGACGTTCCTGGCCATGACCGGCCTGTGGCTGGAGCACAACCAGGACCGGCCGCACGAGACCTACCTGACCGCGCACGCCTCCGACCTGCTGCGCTACCAGGGCCGCAAGGAGACCCCGCGCGGCGGCTACCACGCCGAGGACGCGCTCGCCAAGGGCCGCGACGTGTACCTGCTCAGCCGCATCAGCGTCCCGGCCTCCGAGGTCGCCACCTTCGAGGGCGGCAGGCGCGTCGTCAAGACGCTGTCCATCGGCCGGCTGCTGTCGCTCGAAAGCCTCCACGCCGAGCAGACCGCGGAAGGGGGGCAGGTCCACAGCGTGGTCCGGTTCCGCTACCACCCGGGCAAGGACGTGCACGACTGGATCTGCGGGGACCGGACGCAGTACGCCGCCCTTTCGGGGAAGCTGCTGACCTACCATCCGGTGCGCCAGAAGTTCCAGATCCTGCTCGGCCTCTGCCTCGCCTACCACGACCGCGCGAACCGCAGGAACGGCCTGCCGGCCCGGCGCATCGGCCTGCCCGCCCTGCTGAAGCTGGCCGCCATCGACATCCCGACCAAGCGCGTCGCCGAGTTTTTGGTATCGATCGAGGACGCGCTGAACGATCTGGCCCGGGACGGGGTAATTGCGGGGGCGCGCCTGGAAAAGCCGGACGGCTGGGCGGACCTGCTGGCGTCTCGCAAGACGCGCGAAGTCATCGCGCGCTCCGTGGTCTCCTACCCAAGCCTGCTCGCCCCGAAAGGCGAAGGCGGCGGCACCGCCGCCGCCGCGGACTGACGTTTCCCCGCCTCCGGGCGTCCGAAGCCCTGTCCCCTCCTATACAAAGGCCGCTCGGTCGGGATAGAATAGGGCACGATGCCGAAGTTCATGAGTATTCACACGTTCCCGCCGGGCGCGCTGACGCCCGAGCGGATCGAGGAGATGGCGCAGGCCGGGCAGCACGACCCCACCGTGCGCGGCTACCGCAGTTTCCACAGCCTTTCCGAAGGGCGCATCGTCTGGCTGCTGGAGGCGCCCGACAAGGAAGCGGTCGCGGCCTGGTGCGAGAAGATGGGCCTGCCCCTCGATGGCGTCACGCAGCTAGAACTCGAAGGCCACGTCGGCGTCATCAAGGACGCGCAGGCCCCCGACGCGGGCAAGGTGCCGTGACCCCTCCTGGTTCTCGTACCGATCCTTGAGCCCGGACACGACGGTGGGGTCGGCGAGGGTGGTCGTGTCGCCCAGGGCGCGGCCCTCGGCGATGTCGCGCAGCAAGCGGCGCATGATCTTGCCTGACCGCGTCTTGGGCAGCTCGGCCGAGAACAGGATGTCGTCCGGCCGGCAGATGGCGCCGAGTTTTTTGCTGACGTGCTCCTTCAGCTCGGCCGCGAACTCCGGCGTCGCGCCGGTGCCGTCCTTGACGGTCACGAAGGCGGCGATGGCCTGGCCCTTGATCTCGTGCGTGCGCCCGATCACCGCGGCCTCGGCGACGCGCGGGTGATCCACCAGGGCGGACTCGACCTCCATCGTGCTGATGTTGTGGCCCGCCACCAGCATCACGTCGTCCACGCGCCCGAGCAGCCAGAAGTACCCTTCCTCGTCGCGCTTGGCGCCGTCGCCCGCGAAGTAGTACCGCCCGTCGAACTTCGACCAGTAGACCTGCCGGTAGCGCTCGTCGTCGCCCCAGAGCGTCCGCAGCATCGACGGCCACGGGCGCTTCAGGACCAGGAAGCCGCCCCCGCCGAGCGGGACCGGGTCGCCGTTCTCGTCGACGACGTCCGCCTCGATACCGGGGAACGGGCGCGTCGCGCTTCCGGGCTTGGTCGCC
>CADCTO010000207.1 GCA_902805585.1 uncultured Armatimonadota bacterium
CCGGGCGCGACGAGTACGCCAAGTACGACCGGCGGTACGTGCTGATCGAGGGCACCTTCGACGCGGACGACACCGGCCACGAAGGGGCCTACAGCGGGACGCTGAAGAGCGTCACCCGGCTGGAGGTCTGGCGAGAGGTGCCGCCCGCCAGGGCGGACGGCGTCCGGCCCACGCCGCCGCGTCGCGTTGCGGTCCCGCGGGGCACTGCGGTACAATGGCGGGACGCGGATCCGGAAGCCGCCGGGGCCGAGAAAAACGACCGATGGAGGGGACAGACTTGTATCCAAATGGCAGGACACCCTGGTGGGCGGGCGCGCTGGCGTTTTTGGGCCTTCTCGCGGCGTTCCCGGGCGCCGCACGGGCGCAGTACGGATCGGCCGTGAAGCTGGCGAACCTGGCGGATAGCAGCATCAGGGAGAGCTCCGGTGTCGCCGCCAGCCGCCGGTATCCGGACCCGCTGCAGGGGATCGTGTGGACCCACAACGATTCGGGGAACCGTTCCGTGCTGTACGCCACGAACCGGCGCGGCGCGGCGATCAACCAGTTCTGGGTGGACGCCCCCAACATCGATTGGGAGGACATCGCCGAGGGGCCCGGCGTCGACGGGTCGCCCGCGCTTTACATCGCCGACATCGGCGACAACCAGAAGGCGCGCACCGAGGTGATGATCCTGCGCGTGGCCGAGCCGTACGCTTACGGCGGGCCGCCCACTTTTGCGCTGTACCCGGACCGCCTCCGCTTCGCGTACCCCGGCGGGGCGCGCTACGACGCCGAAACGCTGCTGATCGACCCGCGCACGGTCGAGGCCTTCATCGTCACCAAGGACAGCGGTGGGGTGAGCCGCGTCTTCAAATCGCCCGGGCCGCTGACGACGCAGACGCCGGGCGAGCTGGTGACCCTGGTGCAGGTGGCGACCGTGCGGTTCTCCAGCTGGATGAGTTACGGCCGGATGGCGACCGGCGGGGACATCGCGGCCGACGGGAGCAAGCTGGTCATCCGCACCTACACCCACGTCTACGAGTGGCCGATCAAGCCGGGCCAGAGCGTGGCGCAGGCGCTGACCTTCAACGCGCGCCGGAGCTTTTCGGTGCCCTTCGAGCAGGGCGAATCGGTGTGCTACCGCCCGGACGACCGCGCGCTGCTGCTGACGAGCGAGAAGACCCCCTGCCCGCTCTACGAACTGCCGCCCCGCTGAGCCGCTTGCCGCCTGCCCGGGGCTTTATCTGCCTTTGAAGCGTGCCGCGTAGGAGCGCGTCAGGTTCAGGTACTGTCGGCCCAGTTCGGCGGACGGCTCGATCTCGCTGCCGGAGTGCCACAGGTTAAACGAGTTAACGAGCAGCCAGGCGCTTTGCCGGTGCCGGAGCGCCGCGTCCCATTGCGCCTGGTAGAAGGCGCCGCCCTGCCGCTCCAGCAGGATCGGGACGATGCGGTCGTCGAATCCGGGCGTGATGCTCAGGACCGGGAGCGCGCTGCTTCGCCGGGTCTGCTCCAGGAGCGGCTTGTAGATGGTGTCGAAGGTCGCGGCCACGGCGGACACCGGCTTGTCCTTGTACGGCCCCCACCGGTGGCACAGGAACGCGCCGTCGAAGGAACGCGCCCAGGACGTGTCCCCTCCGTCGCCGATCACGAACACGCCGGGCGGCGCGGCCTTCTCGGCGTGGCGGCGCAGGTCGGCCCAGTCGTCCGGCTTCAGCCGCTGCACGGCCTGCTGATAAACGAAGATCACCGGTTTGCCGTTCACGCGCAGGAACGCCCGCGACCCGGCGTACTGGTCGAGCAGGTACCGCCAGTCCTCCCAGACCGTGGAGGGATCCCCCGAGCCGTGTGCCTGCTCGTAGAGCGGGCAGAGCGTCAGCCCGGTCCGCGCCGCGACCGGCAGGAACGCGCGCAGCGAGCGGTCCGTCTGGTCGCCGCGGCCCCACCAGGAACAGACCAGCGTGTCGATCCCTGCCCCGACCGCCATCCGCGCGTGCTGCTGGAGGACGCGTCCGTCCGTGCTGTCGTACGGCCCGAGGAGCGGGTAGCGGACGTGGTTGTCGATCGTGCGGGCGGCTTCGTCTACCTTGCCGTAGTGTTCCCATTGGCCGGAGACGGTCGGAGTCGCGTACCAGCCGTAGTAGAGCGCCAGCACACGGGCCGGCAGAGAAACGGGCGTGTTATCGGACGGGGCAAG
>CADCTO010000208.1 GCA_902805585.1 uncultured Armatimonadota bacterium
GCTCGAAGTGACTGGGGTGTCCGTCAGAGTCTTGCGAGGATGGTTGCAGACCGCCGGCCAGCGGCGTAGGATAGACGGCCTGTGTTTTACTGAGGAGGCGGTATGGGCCGCGACGACTTTCATCAGGACTGGGAGCAGGTCAGTGACGACATTCTCAGTGGGGTGTACGAATGGCGCCTCCAGCATCCCAAGGCCACGCTCACCGAGATCGAAGCGGCCATTGACGAGCGCCTGGCCCGCCTGCGCACCAAGATGCTCCAGGATGCCGCTCTCGCCACCCCGGCCGCCGCTTGGCGGGATGCCCCGCCCGACGAGCGGCCGCGGTGCCCGCAGTGCCAGACCCCGCTCCAGCCGCGGGGCTCGCAGCCGCGCACCCTCCAAACGCATGGTGGTCGCGACCTGGTGCTGGAGCGCACCTATGGCGTCTGCCCCGCCTGCGCCGCGGGGCTTTTCCCCCCTGGATGACGAGTTGGCCCTGCTGCCCGGCCGCTTAACGCCCCGCCTGGTCGAAGAACTGGTCCACCTGGCGACCTGGATGCCCTTCACCCCCGCGGCCAAGCAACTCAAACGGAGTACGCGGGTCGACCTCAGTGAACCTACAGTGCGCCGCCATACGGAAGCGGCGGGCGCCGCCTATGTCGCCGTGCAAACCGCCGTGGCCGAGCGCATCCTCCAGGACGGTCCGGCCGCGCCGTGTGCTCCCAGCGCCATAGTCGTCAGTGTCGATGGGGCCATGGTGCCGCTCCGGCACGGCGTGTGGGCGGAAGCCAAGACGCTCGTCCTCGGCGAGGTGGATCGCGCAAGCCCGGAGGCGGAGCTGCACACGCTGTCCTACTTCTCGCGCGTGTGCGATGCCACCACCTTCGGGGACGCGGCGGTCGTCGAGACGCACCGCCGGGGGCTGGCCGCGGCCACGGCGGTCGCGGCGGTGGCGGATGGGGCGGAGTGGATTCAAGGCTTCCTCGACCTGCACTGTCCGGACGCGGTGCGCATTCTGGACTTTCCGCATGCGGTGGAACACCTCAACCAGGTGGGCCAGGCGGTGTTGGGGGCAGGCACGCCGGAAGCGACGGCCTGGCTCGCGGCCCACCGCCATACGCTCAAGCATGACGGACCAGGCGAGGTGCTGCAGGCGCTGCACACGTTGCTAGCGACTCACCCGGCGGTAGCCGGCGGTGGGGAGCATGTGACCTATCTGGAGAAGCGGGTGGGCCAGATGGACTATCCGACGTATCAGGCGGCAGGATGGCCGCTGGGCAGTGGGGTCGTGGAAAGCGCGAATAAGGTGGTGGTGGAGGCACGCCTGAAAGGGGCGGGGATGCGCTGGGCGCGAGCGCACGTCGATCCAATGCTCGCGTTGCGGAACATCGTCTACAGTGATCGGTGGGATGAGGCGTGGGCAGAGATTTCGACCGCCCTGCGGGCGCAGGAGCGCGAGGCCCGCCGGGCGCGGCGGGCGCATTTGAGGTACACTTCGAGTATAGTCTTCATCTCCGATGCAGGGATGCTCGCCTGAGTTCGAGGAAAAGAAAAATGCCCCGAATCCTATCCGCATTAACCACCACCGCACTCCTCGCCGTCGCCGTGGCGCCCGTGCGGGCGCAGGAAGCGGCGCCCGTCATCCGTGAAGTCGTCGTCTCCGGCGCGCGCTCGGTGGCGCCCGCCGAGGTCGTCCAGGCCGCCACGCGCGAGGTGGTGGGCAAGCGGGGCGATCCGGCCGTCGTCCGCCTGGCCGCCGACGCGGTGACGCGGGAATACCGGAGCCGCGGCTTCCTCGTGGCGCAGGTCGTCAGCACCGACCTGACCCCCGACGGCACGCTCCGGCTGGTCGTGGCCGAAGGCACGGTGCGCCGCATCGTGGTGCGCGGGAACCGGAAGACGCGCGCGGCCACGATCCGCGACGCCATCGTGACACGGCCGGGGGACGTGTACCGGGAGGAGAATATCGCCCGCGACCGCGACAGCCTCGCGCGTCTGGGCATCTTCGAAGACGTGGTCATCGCGCCGGCCCCGACGGACGTCCCGGCCGAGACGCCCCCGGCCCGGGGCGCCGACGCGAACGCCGACCCGGACGCGGACGTCCCCACGTCGGAGGAGACGGTCGCCGCGCCGCTCGCCACCGCGCCCGAAGACACCGTCGGTCTGGTGGACGTGATCGTCCGCGTGCGCGAACGCAAGACCGGCAACGTGGCCGCCACCCTGGGGTACGGCAGCGGGACGGGCCTGGTCGGCTACCTCGACCTTTCGGAAGCCAACTTCGCCGGGCGGGCGCAGCGCGTGTCCGTCCAGTTCCAGCGGCTGACGTACCGGCGTTTCAACAACAACCGCTTCGACGAGGACGAGGAGGCGCGGTCGGCCTACAGCGTCTCGTACTTCGCCCCCTTCCTGGGGCGCGGGCGGACCGCGTTCGGGCTGGACCTGTACGACAAGAACACCGTCTTCCAGCCGCTCTTTTCCGGGGAGGACGAGAACCTGCGGACCTACGAGACGCGCCGGGGGTTCACGGCACGCGTGGGGCGCCAGCTCGGGCAGAACCTGGCGCTCTTCCTGACGGGCCGGCGCGACGAGGTGGGGTACGACCTGGACTTCCTGAGCGGCGATGTCGCCGACGACCTGACGCCCGAGGAGCTGGACGAAGTGTTCGACGCGCGGGCCACGGTGGGGGCGCTGGGGCTGGAGCTGATCGCCGACGCGCGCGACGCCGCCGCGAACCCGCGCAGCGGCTACCGGTACTCGCTGGCGTACGAGAACGCGGGAAGCCTGCTGGGCGGCGACCGCACGTTCGGCCGGGCGGTCGCCGACCTGCGCCGGTACGTTCCCCTGACGCGCGGCGAGCGCGGCCCGGTCCTCGCCGGCCGCATCCTGGGCGGCACGACGACCGGCTCCGTGCCGCTCGCCGAGCAGTTCTTCCTCGGCGGCTACGAACTGTTACGCGGCTACGACCTGTACTCCATCCGGGGGGACCGCATGCTGCTCGCCTCGCTCGAAGCGCGCCTGCCGCTGAACGAGGGCCTGCAAGGGGCGGTCTTCGTGGACTACGGCAACGCGTGGCGCCCGGACGACACGTTCTCGCTCGCCGACCTGAAGGCGGGGGTCGGCGTCGGCCTGCGCTTCGTCACCCCCATCGGCCCCATCCGCCTGGACGCCGCCTACGGCGACAGCCTCAAGACCTACGTCTCGCTCGGCCAGGCGTTTTAGCCAGGGATGAGGGGCGAGGGATGAGGGATGAGTAGGAGAGCAGCCCCCCTCTCATCCCTCATCCCTCGCCCCTCATCCCTGACTTTATTCGCTGACGACGTTGCTGGCGGCGCCTTCGCGGCGCTCCCAGCCGGGGCGGAACAGCGGGAGGTAGTTCTGCTGCCGGTACGGGTGGCGGGCCATCTCTTCCAGGTTCAGGTCCAGACCCAGGCCGGGCAGCGGGGACGGGGTGATGTAGCCGTCTTCGACCTTCACGGGGTTGGTGACGATGCGGGTCTCCCAGTCGTCGTTGAAGTCGTCGAAGATCTCGTGCAGGTAGAAATTGGGCGTGCAGGCGTTGATCTGGACGCACAAAGCGGAGCAGACCGGGCCCTGCGCGGAGTGCGGCGCGATGACGCCGTAGTGGGCGTCCACCATGCCGCAGAGCTGGCGCGTCGCCAGGACGCCCAAAAACAGCGGCTCCGGCTGCAGTATCTGCACGGCCTCATGGCGCAACAACTCGGCGAACTGCTGCAGGGTGTGGAAGCTTTCACCGCAGGAGACGGGGAACGGCAGGTGCCGGGCGACCTCGACCAGCGCCAGCGGGTTGTGGTGGGGGACGGGCTCCTCGAAGAGCGCGGGGCGGAAGGGCGCCATCCGGTGCCCGACCTTGACCGCCTGCGCGGCGGAGAAGCGGCAGTGCCCCTCGATCAGCAGGTCCACGTCGGAGCCGACCGCCTCGCGCACCGCCTGGACGATGGCGACGGACAGGTCCTCCTCGCGCGGCGTCATGTGCCGCCAGTTCGCGCCGAACGGGTCGAACTTCATCGCCGTGTAGCCGTGGGCGACGACCTCGCGGGCCTTTTCGGCGAACATCTCCGGCTCACGGGGGCCGCGGTACCAGCCGTTGGCGTACGCGCGCAGCCGCCGGTGGCACTGTCCGCCCAACAGGTCGTAGATCGGCCGCCCCGTCGCCTTGCCGATGATGTCCCAGCAGGCCGTCTCGATCGCGGTCGCCGCCGCCTTGTGGATCTGGCCGCCGTCGGAGTAGACGTCGCGCACCATGCGCTGCACGAGGATCTCGGTCTGGAAGGGGTCCATGCCGAGCACGAACGGGGAAAGCTCCTGGATGGCGGTCTCGACTGTGCGCGCGAACGCGTTCAGGGTCCCCTCGCCGATGCCGTGGATGCCTTCGTCGGTCTCGACGCGGACGAACACCCAGTTCTTCCACGGGTTGCCCACGATGTAGGTCTTGATGTCGGTGATTTTCACGCGGCTCTGTTCGCCGGGGCGGGAGGCAATTCCTGCCGGGCGCCGTTCAGGGCGGGGCCGGCGGCCAAACACCGGGGCGGGGCCGCTTCCGGGATGCTTGCCGCTTGCCGTGACGCTGAATTTGCGGTACTGTTTGGTGATGCCGCCTTGCCGCCTGTTACTCCGATTCCTGCTGCTGCTGCTGCTGCCCGTTCCTCTGTTCCCTCCGGCCCCGGCCCACGCGCGCACCCGCACCTACCGTTACGCGCCGCCGCAGCCGGCGGGGATCGTCCCGTTCGCGCGCCCCACCGTCTACTGGCACATCTGGCCCGAGGGGAGCGTGCGCAGGACCCGCGTGTCCCTGTCCATCAACGGCAAGCGGGTGGACGCCGGCTACTCGGCGGCGCGTCGGGCGGTCGCCTACGAAATCGCCGATCCGCTGGCGCCTGGCGCGTACACGGTGGATTGCCGACTCGTTTTCGACGACGACACGCCGATCGAGCGGACGTGGCAGTTCACCGTCGCCGAGGGCGCGGTCGCGGACCTTCCCGCGGCGGACGCGGCGCAGCGGGCGGCGGGCGACCAGGTAAACGCCTATCGGCGGCGCGCGGGTCTGGAACCGCTGATTCTGGACGCGCGCCTGTGCGCGTCCGCGTCCGGGCACGCGGGTTACCTCCGGGATCGTCCGGACGCCGGGCACCTCCAGCGGGAAGGGGACGCCGGGTTCGTCGGCGCGCGCCCCGGGGACCGGAACGCCGCCTTCGGCTACTACGGCGACAGCTTCGAAGGGGTCGATCACGGGACCCGGACCCTGACGGGGGCCGTCCGCGGCCTGTTCGAGGCGCCGTACCACCGCCGCGCGTTCCTCCAGCCGGGGACTACGGATTTCGGGGTGGGGCGCTCCGGCCGCGCGACGGCGCTGGAGTTCGGAAGAAGTGCCGTGGAGGCGACCGTCGTCTACCCGGCCGACGGCCAGCGCAACGTCCCGCTCTCCTGGGACGGGATCGAGACGCCCAGCCCGCTCTGGCTGCACGCGGGTGCCCGCGCGCCCGTCGGCTTCGTGATCACCCTGTTCCAGTACGGCCCGGAGGACTCCGCCGTCCGCGTGTCGGAGGCGACGCTCCACACCGACGGCGGCGAGCCGGTCCCGTTCTACCTGAACACGTCGGACGTGGACCCGGCGGTCGAGGACGGCGTGTTCCTGATCCCCAAAAAGCCTCTGATGCCGCACACCACATATCGCGTCTCGCTGACCGCAACGTCGGGCGGCCGTGACATCTCCCGCACGTGGCGCTTCACGACGGGGCGTTGATGCTGCTGTGATGCGCCCGTTCGGACCGTCGCCGATCAAAGGGTTCCTCGTGAAACGTTTCCTGCCGGTGGCGGCATTGCTGCTGCCGCTTCTTGTCTCGCAGCCCGCGGTGCGCGCGGCGCAGAAGGGCGCCACGAGTCTCACGCCGGTTCCGGCCCGGAGCGCGGACGCGTTCGTGGACGCGATGGGCGTCTGCACCCACTGGGGCTACCCCGACACGCCCTACGGGTTCGCCTACGAGCAGGTGAAAAAGCTGCTCGGCGACCTGGGCGTCCGCCACGTCCGCGACGGCTTCCACCCGCGCGAGGAGGACCTGTTCCAGACCTACGGCATCCGGACCACGGTGATCGTCGGGCCGACCCAGCCGATCGGGAAGACCGTCCAGACGCTGAAGGAGAACGTCCACCTGGTCGCCATGGTCGAGGGGCCCAACGAGGTCGATCTGTTCCCCACGAGCGCCAACTACAACGGCAAGGGGTTCCCCGAGGGTCCGCGCAACTTCCAGAACGACCTGTACGCCGCCCTCAAGGCCGACCCGGCGACGCGGCGCCTGCCGGTCATCGCGCCCTCGACTGCGCGCAACGACAGCAACCTCCGGCTCGCGCCGCTGCGCGCGTTCGACCACACGGTCATGCACTCCTACGCCGGCGGGCAGATGCCCTCGCGCAGCCTCGAAGGCCGCGACGTCAACAACGTCGCCAACGCCTACCGCATCCTGGGAACCGGCGCCGACCTGAAGCCCATCGTGGTGACCGAGAGCGGGTACCACACGGCGCTGGGCAGCAGCGTCGTTTTGGGCGGGGCGCAGCCGGGCGTGTCCGAGCGGGCGCAGGCCAAGTATCTTCCCCGCCACTTCTGCGAATACTGGAACGCGGGCATCGCGCGCACGTTCACCTACGAGTTCATCGACGAGTTCCCCGACTACGACAAGAGCGAGCACGAAGCCACCAACGCCGAGGCGTGTTTCGGCATCGTCAAACGCGACGGGAAGCCCAAGCCCGCGTACCATGCGCTGAAGAACCTGATCGCCCTGCTCCGCGAGGGGACCTGGAACCCGCGGGCGAAGACGTGGGACACGCCGCGCGTCGCGCCGCGGGCCCTGAGCTTCCGCCTGAGCGGCGACACGGCCGACGTCCACCACACCCTTCTCCAGAAGTCCGACGGCGACTTCTACCTGATCCTGTGGCGGGAGGTGTCGTCGTTCGACACGGCGGCGCGCAAGGACATCCGGAACCCGGACGCCGCCGTGACGCTCCACCTGGGCTCGCCGGTCCGATCGGCGGCGGTGTACCGGCCCGGCCAGGGGTCGCAGGCGCTGAAGGCCGTGGCTTCTCCCTCCCGGAGCATCGCGCTTTCCGTGCCCGACGAACTGCTGGTCGTCCGCCTGACGCCCGCGAAGGCGACGGACGCGAAGGCGCCGACCGCGCCGGCCAGACTGACGTCCGCCACCACGGGCACGACGGCTACATTGCGCTGGAGCCCGGCTAGGGACGACGCGAAGGTGGCAGGCTATTTCGTCACCCGCATGGGCCGGCTCGTGGGACGGACCGCCGTTCCGACCTTCGCCGATGCCGGTCTCACGCCGGGCACCGGCTATACCTATTCCGTGGCCGCCTTTGACGCCGCGGGGAACCTTTCGCCCGTCCTGAGCGGAGTCGTCAGGACCCGGGAGGTCTTCCCGGATCTGGCCGTCACCGATGTCGGCTGGACGCCCGCGGGGCCGAAGCCGGGCGACGCCGTCACGTTCACGGCGACCATCACGAACCGGGGCACGGCGCCGACGTCCGCCGGGACCGTGCACGGCGTCGCGTTCTTCGTCGACGGCACGTTCGTGAGCTGGTCGGACACCTTCCGGGACGCGCTGGCGCCGGGCGCCTCGCGCACGGTGACGGCCAACAACGGGCCGAAAGGGACGAGCGCCTGGCCGCTGACGCCCGGCCCCCACACCGTCCGCGCGGTCCTGGACGACCTGAACCGCATCACGGAGAGCGACGAGACCAACAACGTGCGCGAGAAACCGCTGGCGGGCGTGGCCCCGTAGGGCGTGGCCCCGTAAGCGCCGACGCCGGGGTGGCAGTGGCAAGGAGAACGTTCGATGCGGAAACTCTGCTCTGGTGTCGCCGCCTTACTATCAGGGTTCGCGCTGCTCGGCGGCGCGCCGGCGCCCGGCGCTGCGGCGCCGGGCGCCGTGCCGCTCGTCGCCCACTACCCGATGGAGCCCGACCCGACGGACGGGAAGCGCCTGCCCGACGCCGGGCCGCTCAAACTGCACGGGCGGGTCGGCGCGGGCGCGGGCCTGGGGGACGGGGGCCACAAGGGCAAGGCGCTCCTGCTCAGCGGGAACGGCGACAGCACGGCCCGTGTAAGCCAGCCGGGGCTGATCGCCCGCCTCGGCGACCGGATGACGGTCACGGCCTGGGTCAGGATGGACGCGTACCCGCAGGGCCGGGACGCCGGACTGCTGGCCAAGCGCAGCGGCAACGTGCCGACGCCGTTCGCGCTTTCCGTCGGCCGCGACGGGAAGTTGGGTTTCGAGGGCTACAACGGGCTGGGCTGGGAAAACCTGTTCACCGGCCCCAACGCTGCCCCCCGCGGCGCGTGGTTTCACCTGGCGTTCACGTATCGGGCCGGCGGCAAGGCCGTCTTCTACGTCAACGGCAAGCCGGTGGCGTCGAGAAACGCGTCGCGCGCGCTGGCCGCCAACGACCAGGATCTCGTATTCGGTCGGGACCCGTACCGGGGCGCGTTCGCGGGGGCGCTCGATGAGGTGCGGCTGTATGCCGGTGCGCTGACGCCGGAGCAGGTCGCCCTGGACATGGCCGGCACGCTCCGGACCCGCGTGGCCGCGGAGAACGACTTCCCGGACCCGACGCATCCGGTCCTGCTGGCCCTGGCCCGCTACGACATGCCGCGCGGGTTCACGCAGGGGTACGGCCGCACCCGCCACACGGCCCGGCGCGCGCCCGGCCCCGACGCCGTGGACTGGCCCGTCATCACCTGGAAGGGGAAGCCGGTCTTCGAAAAGGACGGCGAGGAGCGGGTAGACGTGCCGCTGCGGGACGGGGGCGAAGCGCGCCCGCTGTTCCAGCAGCCCGGCGACGAGGTGCTTTCGCCGGGCAACCACTGGTTCCGGCCCCTGCAGTGGCGGTGGGGCCAGCGGTACGTCTACACGACCGACCGGACGGCCCGCTCCTGGCACAACGACTACGAGCTGTGGACGTTCCACGTCCTGATCCGGGGCGCGGGCGCAGGGGATGTCAAAAACGTCGTGCTGACGGTCGGCGGCAAGACCGTCTACCGGAACGCCGGCCCGCTGCGCTCGCTGACGCTGCTGCTGCCGCAGAACGAGGCCGGCAAGCCGTACGCGTTAAGCGTCGGGGGGCGTGGACCCATCCGCTTCGACGCCGGCCTCCGGCCCGTGACGCCG
>CADCTO010000209.1 GCA_902805585.1 uncultured Armatimonadota bacterium
TCGCCGGCGCGGCCTCCCGTCCCGGACCCCAGCAAGCGCGCCACCTCGCCCTCGGCGCCGACGCCGCCCGTCAGCGACAGGAACGCCTCTTCCAGGCTGCGCCGCCCATCGTCCGTCAGTGCGGCGGGCGTGCCCAGGGCGACCAGGCGGCCCTTGTGCAGGATGCCGACGCGGTCGCACAGGCCGGACGCGATGGAAAGGACGTGGGTCGAAAGGAAGACGGCGGTGCCCCGCGCGGCGACGGCCCGCAGCACGTCGGCGAGCAGGCGCGTGCTGCGGGGGTCCAGGCCGACGGTGGGCTCGTCCAGGAACAGGGCGCGGGGGTCGTGCAGGAGGGCGGCGGCGAGCGCGACCTTTTGCCGCATCCCGCGCGAGTAGTCGCCGATGGGCGTTTCGGCCTTCGCGTCCAGCTCGAACAGGCGGAGCAGGTCGCGCTCCCGGGCCGCGTCGGGCGGCACGCCGTACAGGTCGCCCATAAAGCGCAGGAACTCGCTGCCCGTCAGGCGCTCGTACAGGAACGGGTTGTCCGGGATGTAGCCTACCAGGCGCTTGGCTTCGAGCGGGTCGCGGCCGACGTCCCACCCGCCGATCCGCGCGACGCCGGACGAAGGCGGGATCAGGCCGGTGAGCATCTTGATGGTGGTCGTCTTGCCCGCGCCGTTCTCGCCCAGGAAGCCGAACAACTCGCCCTCGGGGACCGACAGGTACAGCCCGTCCACGGCCGCCGTCGCCGCCGCGTCCGTCCCGTAGCGCTTCGTCAAGCCGACAGCCTCGATCAACCCGGCCAGCCCCCAGCGCGCCGCGCGCGAGCGCCGCGGCACGACTCGATTGTAGCACGCGCCCCCACCCCCGTCAAGCCGCAGGACACGCCGCAGGCACCCGGAAAACTGCGAGGCGTTTCCGTGCGATCTGGGTATAATGGGTGGCAAACGAGGCAAGACGCCTAATCCCCAAGGAACCAGGGTACCTATGCCACCCGAAATGGCACCGACATTCGATGCCGCTCTATCGGAGGTCTCCGAATTCTTGTCAGACGCGCGCAACCTGGAGCGCCGCGGTCATGTCCGGCGTGCGCTTTCGATCTACGCGCTCGCCGAAACCTACGCGCTTCGTTCGGGATACCTGGAACTGGTTCAGCTGGTGTGGGTCTACGCGCCCGTGCCGGCCGTTTCCCGTCGCTCCCGATGACCCCTTCCCGCGGTCCCGGGCGGCGGTAACGCAAGACCATGCCGAGCGACGACGACAGGAACAAGAAGAACGACGAGCGCTCCGCGGACGGGCGCAAGCTGCTCCGCGAACTGGCCGCGCGGTGGCGCGCGGCCGACACCCTCCAGTACCGCGCGCGGGCGGTCGTCAACCACGCCGGCGAGTTCCGTGTCACGGTCAACACCTTCGCCCGCCTGCGCCGGCCGAACCTGGCGCGGTTGACGTTCACCGGCGACCGGCCCGAGGCGAACCGTGTCCGCGTCAGCGACGGCCGGCGCATCTACGACCGCCCCCGGACGGGCGCCCGCACGGTGGTCTCGGCGTACGAAGGGCGGCTCACGGGCGACATCGCCCACCCGCTCGACGAGGCCGCCTACTCCATCGACCAGTTCTTCTCCCCTACGCCGTTCCTGCCGCTCGTCGCCTGGGGCGGCGAGGGCCCGCTGCGCATCGACGCGGTCCGCAGGACGCGGGCCGTGGAGGACAGGGCGTCCGCCCCGCGCGACGTGTTCCGCATCAAGATCGCGCGCGGCGAGTCTCACGACACGCTCACGCTGGACGCGCTTTCGCTCGCCCCGCTGCGCCTTGTGCGCTGGGGCGTCCACGCCGGGCTTGCCCAGGAGCTGCTGGACGAGACCTATCTAGAGGTGCTCCTGGGCGCCCCCCTTTCCCCGTACCTGTTCGCCTGGACCGAAGCCGACGAACGCGGCGCCGCGCGCTGACTTCCCGATGGAATCCGTCGGCGGCATCAAGCACCCCGCCTTCCGCGACGCCGCCGCGCTGACGCGAGCGGCGGGCCGGGCCGAGACCGGCCGCTACCTCGTCGAAGGCGCGGATCTCGTCCGTCAGGCGCTCGCCGCGCCCGCGCCGGTCTTCGCGGTCTTCGCCACGCCGGACGAGGCGCGCGGCCTGGAACCCCTGTGCGCCGGCAGACGGGCGCCGCTCTATGTGATCGGCGGCGGGCTCCTGGGGAAGCTCGTCGGCACGGGCTACGAGACCGCGGTCACGGCTGTTGCCGCGGTCGCCCAGCGGACCTGCGCCGAGGACGGGCTGCTGGCGCAGCCCGATACCCTGCTGCTCGTCGGCGAGCGCATCCAGGACCCGCGCAACGTCGGCGTGCTGATCCGGACGGCGGAAGCGGCCGGCTGCGCCGCCTTCGTCCTTTCCGCCGACTCCGCCGAACCCTTTTCGCGCCAGGCCGTCCGCTCCACCACGGGTTCCGTCCTGCGCCTGCCCGTCTGCCTCGCCCCGGACCTGCCGCAGACGCTGCGGCGCCTGCGGGAGCGGCGGGGAGCACGGATCGTCGCCACCTCCGCCCGCGCTCCCCTTCTCGCCTACGACGCGGCCCTCGGCGCGCGCCCGCTCGCGATCGTCGTCGGCAACGAGACCGAGGGCATCACCGCCGGGGCGCGCGAGGCCGCGAGCGACTTCGTGCGGCTCCCCATGTCCCCGGGCGGGGCCTCCTCGCTCAACGTCACCGTGGCCGCCGGGGTCCTGCTGTACGAGGCGATTCGGCAGGCTACTGCCCCATGAACCGGTCGGCCATCGAGCCGATGGCATCGTGCGCGCTGCTGTCGGCGGCGGCTTCGAGCCACGGGTGGGACACCACCACGCCGGCGAACGCCTCGCGGTATTTGGCGCGGGCGTACGAGGCGGCGCGGGCGATGTCGAGTGCCTCCCAGAGCGCGGGGTCCTCGCCCGGCAGGCCGACCTCCCCCGCCAGTTCGGCCCAATTTTCGCCGCGTTCGGACAGGAGCCGGGCCAGGTCCTTCGCGGCCCCGTAGCGGTCCGGCTCCGGCAGGTCGTTCTCCAGCTCCACGAAATCCGTGCCCTCTTCGCGGGCCCGCGCCACATCCCGCTCGTACTGGCTGTCGTCGGTCGTCATGGTCGTCTCCTCCCGCGTAGTATTCCCGGATCGGGGCGGTTCTTGTCGCAGGGCGCCGTCGGGACGCCGGATACAGGAAAAGCGGGCGGCGATGGCGAATCGCGGTTCGGCGGCGGGAGGAGACCGGGATGGACAGCGGCGGCACACAAGGGGCGGCATACGGCGGACTGGACGCAGCGTTCTGGCAGCGGAACCCGCTGATCGGCATGGTGCACCTGTCGCCGCTGCCCGGCAGCCCCCGCTGGACCCCGGATCGTTCCGTGGACGCCACGCTCGCCAACGCCGCGGCCGACGCGCGGGCGCTGGAAGCCGGCGGCGCGGACGCGATCATGGTCGAGAACTTTTTCGACGCCCCGTTCGCCAAAGACGCGGTCCCGCCGCACACCGTCGCGGCCATGACGCGGGCCGTGGAGGCCGTCCGCGCCGCCGTCACGATCCCGGTCGGCGTCAACGTGCTGCGTAACGACGCCCGCGCCGCGCTCGCCATCGCCCACGTCTGCGGGGCGCAGTTCGTGCGGATCAACGTCTACGTCGGCGCGGCCGTGACCGACCAGGGCATCATCGAGGGCGCGGCGCGCACGGCCGTGCTGTATCGCCGCGAGCTGGGCGCCGACGTCGCCCTGTTCGCCGACGTGTTCGTCAAGCACGCCGCCCAGCTCGGCGACGGCAGCGTGACCCTGGAGGACGCCGCCAAAGACGCGGTGTACCGGGGCCTCGCCGACGCCCTGATCGTCAGCGGCGCGGCGACCGGCTCGGCCACGCGTGCGGATGACGTGCGCCGCGTCAAAGCCGCCGTGCCGGGCACCCCCGTGCTCGTCGGCAGCGGCATGAGCGCCGAGACCGCCCCGGCCCTCCTCGCCCACGCCGACGGCGCCATCGTCGGCACCAGCCTCAAGCAGGACGGACAGGTCGCACAGCCCGTAGACCCGGAGCGGGTACGCGCGCTCCGCCAGGCGATGGGCTGAAGGCAGCCGGTTCCGCCACCACCGTTATTGGGTACACGGCAGGTGGAAACGACCCACCGCCCGCCGGCGCCCCCGCCGAACGGCGAGGACACGAAGGACACACGATGCAGGAACGGCAGCACACGGACACCGAGGAGGCGCTGGAGGAGAACTATGGCGTGGAAGCCTCTCTTCCCTACGCGCTGCGCGCGGACCAGCTCGCGGACGGCACGTACCGCTACGCCCTCGAAGACACGCAAACCGGGCGCGTGCTCGTGGAGGCCGTCCACGCCGAAGATCACGAGGCGCTTCGCCGGTTCCAGGAAGCGCTGCCGCAGGCCGGGCTCAATGCGTCCGAGGTCGCCGCGCTGAAGCAGGCCGTGCGCCAGTACGACCGGTCGTCCGATTAGCGGGCGAACGGCGGCGGATTGGGAAGGGCGCGGCAAGCGGCGCCCCTACGGGACCGTGGGTATGAAGGGGCGCCGCTTGCCGCGCCCGTCGGCTATTCGCCCGCTTCCCGGCGCTCCTTCAGCAGTTCCATCGCCCGGCTGCTGCCCCAGCCCTCGGCCCGCCAGTATTCCGTGCCGTTTTCCCGGACGTACAGGCGCACGAGCAGGTCGATCGTCTGGCGCCGGCGCCCGTCGAGCGCCACGTCCACACCCGCGATGTACAGGCTGTTCCGGTAGTACGGCAGCGTGAACACGCCCTCGACCTTGCTGCCCGGCTGCACTTCGCGGATGTAGTCTCGCGCCGCCTGGCGCACCTTGGCGACGGCGTCCGATTCGAGGGGCGCATCCGCCGGCGCCGGACGGTCCTCTACGATGGGCGGCGCGACGGCCGCCACGTCCCCGTCCGGTGCCTGCGGCGCCTCCCGGGTGCGGCAGCCGGAGCACGCGGCGACGACGAGCGCCGCTGTGACACAGGTGATGAGCATGTTCTTCCGCATAGCAACCTCCTGAAGCACACGTATGGCGTTTCGACCCGCCAGACCCTCCCGGGTTGCGTCTCCCGACGCGCCCGGTGCGCGGCGATCCTCAGTCGGAAAACGCCTGGATTTCGGCGCAAGAGGCGAACGCCTGCGCCGGGTTGTCCCCGCTTGCCGGCCTGCCGATCACGCGCAGGGCGAGCACGGGAACCGGGTTCGTGAGCCGGAGTGTGAACCGCTGGCCCGGCTTCAGTCCTCCGGAACGGACGCCCGTCGTCGCGGGGTACTCGTCGAGCGTGCCGACCGTTTCCCAGGCCGCCCCCTTCGCGCGCTGCACCTGGACCCGCGGCTTACCGGCGCTGGTGTCGAACCAGCCGCCGTCGTGGAAGGTCTGTCCGTGGGCGAAGACGACGCGGCGGATGGGCATAGGCCGGTCGGTCTGGACGGCG
Source organism: uncultured Armatimonadota bacterium (assembly GCA_902805585.1). Taxonomy (GTDB): domain Bacteria; phylum Armatimonadota; class Armatimonadia; order Armatimonadales; family Armatimonadaceae; genus CADCTO01. The sequence continues at coordinate 5,410 of CADCTO010000209.1, forward strand.
AACCAGTCCTCGTCGCGCTTCTCGCCGTCGAAGGTGACCACAAACGTGTCGGGATCATCGTCGCCGATGGCGCCCGCGACGTTGCCCGCCCGCGAGCGACTCTCCTCGCCACCGGCGAAGAGCGAGCCCACGGGCAGCGGGCTCCCCGGCGCCCGCAGCCACACCTGGTAGCGTCCGCCGCCGCTCCCCGCCTCCGCGAACGGGACGAAGACCGCCGGCTGCGCCTCGGGGTCGCGGGCGGACTGGACGGGCGCGGTGAAGGCGAACGCCGCACCCGGCACAGGTAGTACCGCCGGCTTACCGATACGATCGGACAGTTTCAGGGCGGCGGGCGCGGGCAGGCCGGGGTTGCGCGCGGTGTCATAGGCGAGGACGATGGGACCCCACATCAGCGCGGAACGCCCGGCGTTCGTGTGCGTGCCGGGGACGACCCGCGCGGGGACCGGGAAATCGATGGTCACGCGGTCGCCGTCCTTCCACGCGCGCGGGGCGAGCACGACCCAGCCCCCCTGTGGTCCTCGCACCTCTTTGTCCTGCCCGGTCGCCTTGAGGCGCAGCGCCTGCGCCCAGGCGGGCGAGCGCACCTGGAGGCCGAACGTCGCCGGCTTGACCAGACGCAGGGTCAGGATCGACCCGCCCCGGCGCGGGAACTCCGTCTTCTGCTCGACGGTGACATTCTGCCCGCCCAGGCGCAGCGTCGCCCGGCCCGCCTCGAACAGGTTGACGATCAGATGGTCCCGGCCCGCCTGGGTGCGTTTACCGAAAGCCAGTTCCGGCGCCATCGCCATGCCGCGCGGGCCGCTCGACACGCAGCAGTTGATGCCCGGCCCGTACGGCTTTGCGCCTTCCAGACCCGTGTAGTAGCACCACTCGCGCCCGTCCGGCCGCTGCGCGCCGGCGAGGTGGTTGTAGTACGAGCGCTCCAGTTCGTCGGCGTAGCGCGCCTCCCCCGTCAGGCGCAATAGCTGCGCGTTGAGCTGGATCCAGGTCACCGTTACGCACGTCTCGCCCACGTTCGCACTCGTCTGGTTCGGCAGCACGTCGTCCTTGTGGAAGTGCTCGAAGGAACTGGCCGAGCCGGTCAGGTACAGGTGGTGCCGCGTGATGTCTTCCCAGGCGTTGACCGCCGGGACGAGGTACTTCCGGTCCCCCGTCGCCCGCGCCAGTTCGCACAGGCCGACCAGGTTCGACAGCATCTCGTAGGCCTTGCCGTTGGCCGTCTTTTCGACCTGCTTCTCGGTCAGCAGCGTGGTCATCACCTTCGGGCCGTTCGGCTCGTCCCAGGATCGCACCAGATACCGGGCGAAGTCGAGGTAGCGCACGTCACCGGTCGCGCGATACAGCAGGACGATGGGCTCCAGGACGCTCGTCGAGGCCATGCCGACGTGCGTGCCCGCCGCGAGGATGCTCTTCTTGCTCGGCCCGAACGTTTTGACGAGCAGGTCGGCCATGCGCCGGCAGGAGGCGAGCGCCGCTTTGTCCCCGGTGTAGCGGTGGTAGGTGAGCAGGCCGAGAAGGTTGTACTTGTGGACCCACACGTCCCAGTCGGCGCCGGGATACAGCCCGAAACGCTTGTCGGTCGTGTACGTCCCCAGGTAGCCGTCGGGCTCCTGCGTCTTGAGCAGTTCGCGCACCACGCGATCCAGCTTTTCGCGCAGTTTCGGGTCGTCGGTGTTCGCCCAGGCGAGCGTCCCGGCGTGGAGGAACTTCCCGACGTGCTCGCCGATCCAGGCCTGGCTGCCGGGCCGTCGGCGGAAGCCGGCCAGGATGTCGGCCTCGTTGACGGCGAGCAGTCGATTGGCCTCGTTGGCCGCGACCCGAGCGCCGAGATACCCCTGCAATCGGACGGCCGACGGCGACAGGGTCTCGACCACGTCGGGAAGCTTCGCGTCAACCGCCCAGGCTCCGGGCCGCGCGCCAGTCGGGCGGGGCTGCGCGGCGCGACCGGCGCCGGCCGCCGCAAGCAGGACGGAGACCGTGGCGACGCCAGCGAGAACCGTTATCGGGCGCATTCGGAAGACACCTAACCCTTTCGCTTCTCCAGGCGGTGGCGGTAGTAGTCCAAAACGACCGCTCCCACGATGACGCAGCCCGTCACCACCCGCTTCACCGGCTCCTGTGCGCCGATCTGCGCCAGGCCGTTACCCAGCACGGCGATGATCAGCACGCCGAACAGCGAGCCGACGACCGAGCCGCGCCCGCCCATCAGGCTCGTGCCGCCGATGACAACGGCGGCGATGGCCTGTAGCTCGAAGCCCGTGCCCGCGTTCGGGTCCGCCGCAGCGAGCTTGGACACGTTGATCACCGCGGCCATCGCCGCGAGCAGGCTGCACAGCACGAACACGCCGAGCCGGATCGCGCGGGTGTCGATGCCCGACATGCGCACCGCTTCCTCGTTCCGGCCCATCGCGACAAGGTAGCGCCCCCAGACGCTCTGCCCCAGCGCGAACTGCCCCAGCGCGACGACCAGCAGGGCCAGCAGCGACGGCAGGGAAATCCCCAGCAGCGTCGCGTTCGACACGACCTCGACGGACTGCCCGATGTAGCTCGTCTTCGAGTCCGTCACCAGGTACGCGCCGCCCCTGGCTATCTCCAGCATCCCCAGCGTGACGATGAACGACGGCAGCGACCAGCGCGCGATGACCACACCGTTCACCACGCCGCACAGTGCGCCGGTCGCCAGGCAGATGCCGACGGCCAGCGGCAGCGGCACCTTCCACTGCACCAGCGCGACCCCCAGCGCGGCCCCGCTCAGCGCCAGCACCGAACCGACCGACAGATCGATGCCCCCGATGATCAGCACGAACGTCATCCCGACGGCGATCACCACGGCGTCGGGGATCTGGTTGGCGATGGTGCGGAACGTCGTGGGGGTCAGGAAGTGCGGCGCCCGCAGGCCGAAGAACAGGATCAGCAAGCCCAGCACCGCCGCCAGACCGGCGTACTCCCCGAGCCAGCCGGGCAGGCGCCGGACTGGCCGGGGGCGCGGAATCTCCTCAGGCATCCGCTACTTCAGCGTCTCGGCGGTGATCAGGTCGACGGGCGTCTCCCGGTCCTTCGGCGCGGCCTTCTGGTTCACCATCTCCAGGGCGTATTCGATGCCGTAGGCGGCGAGCTGATCCGCGTGCTGATCGACCGTGCACAGGATCGTGCCGCTCTTCACCAGGTCCTGCACCGCCGAGATGTTGTCGAACCCGACGACCTGTATCTTCCCGGTCTTGCCCGCGGCCCGCAGGGCCGCGACGGCGCCGAGCGCCATGCTGTCGTTGGCGCACAGGATCGCCTTCAGGTCGGGCTGATCGGTGATCAGCGCGGCGGCGACCTGGTTCGCCCGGTCCGTCTCCCAGTACCCGGACTGCGATTTGACGATGTTCACGCCGGCCGCCTTCATCGCGTCCTCGAAGCCGAGCCGCCGCTGGACGGCGTTGAAGGCGTTCGGCGCGCCCTCGATGACGGCCACTTTATCGCCGGGCTTCAGCTGCTTGGCCAGATGCTCCCCCGCCAGGCGCGCCCCCTTGCGGTTGTCCGGCCCGACGAACGGGATCGTCAGTTTCCGGTCCTCCAGGACGTCCTGATCGAACTTGTTGTCGATGTTGACCACGGGGATGCCGGCGTCCACGGCCTTTTTACAGACGGACACCAGCGACTTGGAGTCGGCGGGCGCGATCACGATGGCCCCGACCTGCTGCCCGACCATCTGCTCGACCAGTTCGACCTGCTGGGCGACGTCCAGTTCGTCCTTGATGCCGTT
>CADCTO010000210.1 GCA_902805585.1 uncultured Armatimonadota bacterium
GGTCGTGGGCGCGGGCGTCCAGCCAGGCGAAGGCGCGCTTCGCGAGCCCAAGGGCCGCCGTGTCCTTCGTCGCCGCATACGCCGCGGCGGCCGCATAGATGCCGAAGGCCATTCCGTACGCGTGCTTCTCCGTGCCGCGGCCCGCGTCCGGCTTCCCCGACGCACCCACCTCCCAATAGAACCCGCCCTGCTCCCGGTCCCACAGGACGTTCGACAGCGACGCGAGTCCGTGCCGTGTGTAGCCGCGGAACTCGGCCCCACGCCCCGGATAGCGCCCCGCCGCCTGCGCCGCGACCCACGTCAGCCGCGCCTGATAGACCACAGAGCGCCCGCCGCCCGCGCCCCGCGCCCAGTCCTCGCCGAAGTTCTGGTGGAAGCCGCCCCGCTCCCGGTCCACCGCGCGCGGGAACCACATCCCGATAACGTGGCGCCGCAGGGCCTCGTCGGTCTCGGTCGCCAACGCCCGGTAGACGGCGGGCGGCACCGCAGCCGGCGCATTCTTCGCCGGCGCTGTCGCGCCGAGTCCTACGGACAGACCGCGGAAGGCGACGCCCGTCGGCGACCACCGTAAACGGATCGCCACCTCAGCGGCCTCCGGCTTTCGCCGGGCGGACGAAGGCGGCGATATCGGCGGTGACGGGCGGCGTGCGCAGGCGCAGCGGTTTTCCGGCGGCGACGCTTGCGGTCGCGCGCGAGTGCGGCGCGCCTGCCTGCGTGTCCCACCAGACCACCTCGTACGCGCCGGGCTTCAAGCCCGGCACCGTCACCGTTCCGGTCACGCCCGCCTTCGCGGTCTCGCCCGCGGTGCGCCGTATCCAGAGCGCCCCGCCCGTCGGACCGGTACGTGCCAGCGCTCCCAGAACGGGGCCGTAGGGCGTGAAGGCGATGCGCCCGATCACGAGCCAGTCCTGTCCCAGGTTCTCGATGCGGACCGCATGTTTCCCCGCGGGCACCGGCGCCTCCACGGTCACGTCGACCGCGGTATCGGCGTCCGCGGCGGGAAAGGCGCGCTCGGCCACGACCGCGCCGTCGACCCGGAGGACGAGCTTCGCGCCCGCCTTCGCCGCCTGCCGGACCGTCACCCTGCACATCCCGGGCTGCCGGAACGCGACGTGGAAGGTGCCGCCGGGGAACATCGCCCGGTGGGTGTCGCCCTGGAGGAACGAAGGCAGGGTGCCGATGCCCGCAGGAGCCCCCGTCGGCGGCACCGTGAACTCCGTCTGCTTCGCGGCTCCCCACCCGCCGCCGGGCGCGAAGGCGACCTGTCCCTGCGCCTGCGTCTCGACCGCGGGGACGACCGCGCGAGCCCCGACCAGGGACGGCAGCCCGGACGCCTTCAGGAACCGGGCGGCGGAGCGGAAATGGCCGTACAGGTTCTTCCGGTCCACCACGTCCCAGGTCCAGTACTGCGCCGCCCCGCTCGCGTCGCTCATCAGGCTGGCCCACAGCGCCGCCTTCAGGAAGCGGCCGTCTTCCTCGTTGAGATCGCCCTGCGGCCCGATCTCGCCGATGAAGACCGGGCGCTTCGCCTCCGGCGCGCGTACGGCCGTTACCGTCGTCACGGCGTCCGGGGGGTAGTGGTGCGGCTGGAGGTAGTCCATCGCGTCGTAGAGGCCAGCGATGTTTCGGTCGGAACTGGTCGTCACCAGATGGCGGTTCGGGTCCTGCTCGCGCAGGAATGTCGCCATCTCGCGGTGCCAGGCGGCGACCGTGGATTCGCGCTTGTCACGGATCGCGTCGGTCCATTCGACCTCGTTGAACAGCTCCCAGGCCAGAACGTGCGGCGAGTGGCCCCAGCGGGCCACGATGTAGCGGTACTTCGCCTTCGTCAGCGCACGGGCGCGCTCGCTGGTGAAGAACTCCTGCGGCGTGGCCAGGAAGCCGCCGTTCTTCGCGTTCCACGGGTTGTCGTCCCAGTTCGGGTTCGTCCGCGTCGTGTACTGCCCGTGGTGCTGGAGCACCATCTGGAAGTAGATGCCGTGCCGGGCCGCCGCGTCCACGATGGAATCCCACCGCCGCGCGACCTCCAGGCTGTACACGCCCGGCTCGTTCCTGGCGCCCTGCACCCAGTCCAGGTTCTTGTTGTCCCAGTGGTTCATCCAGACGCGGGACCAGTTCTCGCCGGCCGCGCCCATTTTGGCGAACAGCTCCGGGATGTCCGGAGTGTCACCGCTCTTCCAGGCGGCGTTATGCCCGAGGGGGTAGTAGGGGTCGCCGTTGTCGAAGCGGAAGCCGGCGGCGTTCTTCGGGTCGCGCCGCACAAATCCCGAACCTGGCCGCCCCCCGGCCGTGAACGCGCGCCGCTCCACCGCCCGGGGCTGTACCGTCTGTCCGTTGCGTGTCACGCCGGCGAGCGCGTAGCCGCCCGGTAGCGGGGGCGTGTAGCGTGCCCGCCACACCGCGCCGCCGTCAAAGAACGCGGGGACGCGTGTGGTCTTCCCGTCGGGGCGGCGGAAGGTCACGCGCACGTCGTTCACCCGGTAGTCGAACGGGTTGCCGGTCACGTCCGGCAGTTCGAACCGCACCCCGATGGGCGCGAAGTCGGCCGGCTTCCGTGGGGCGGCAGCACCGGCGTTCCCAGGTGATGCACCGGGGCCTATGATGGACAGGATGCCTGTGGCCGCCCGGCGGGCCATCGTCCGGCGGGTCATCTTTTCCATTTCGGCCTCCTGAAAAGGGATGTGAGATGCGAGCGGATGGGGAACTATCGTATTGTGGCACGTCAGGACGGTGATGTCAAAGCGTACGCCGACCGGTCGCTGAATGTGCAGGCAGGTAAGGATGTCCATGAAGGTGCGCCAGATAGATCAGGCCGAATTTGAGAACTCGTTCGTCGAGGAGCTTCCGGGGGAGACCGCCGCCGACAAGCGCCCGCGTCAGGTGCCCGGTTACTGCTATTCGCGGGTCGATCCGACTCCGGTGCGCGACCCGCATCTGCTCGCGTGGTCCGACGATCTGGCCGGGTTCCTTGGCCTGGCCCGACCGGAGGAGCGGGGTCCGGCGGTCGACGCCCTCGCGGGCAACCTGGTCACTCCCAGCATGAAGCCGTTCGCGGCGCGTTACGGGGGGCACCAGTTCGGAACCTGGGCGGGTCAGCTCGGCGACGGCCGCGCCATCTCTTTAGGCGAGATCGAAGCCTGCGACGGCTCTTTCTGGGAGATCCAGTTGAAGGGCTCTGGCTTGACCCCGTACTCGCGCCGCGCCGACGGCCGTGCGGTGCTCCGCTCCTCCTTGCGGGAGTTCCTGTGCAGCGAGGCCATGCACCATCTGGGGGTGCCCACGACCCGCGCCCTGAGTCTTGTCGGCACCGGCGAGACCGTCATCCGCGATATGTTTTACAGCGGCGACCCCCGTCCGGAGAAGGGCGCCGTCGTCGCGCGCGTCGCCCCCACCTTCATCCGGTTCGGCAACTTCGAGATGATGGCCGCGTCCGGAGAGCTGGAAAACCTCCGCGCCCTCGCCGACTACGTCCTGCGGCACCACTACCCGGAGTTGGGCGAGCCCTCGGAGGACGTCTACCTGCGATGGTTCGAGGAGGTCTGCCGGCGGACGGCGGTCATGATCGCGCGCTGGATGACGGTGGGGTTCGTCCACGGGGTGATGAACACGGACAACATGTCGATCCTGGGCGTCACGATCGACTACGGCCCCTACGGATGGCTGGAGCCGTACGACCCGGACTGGACGCCCAACACGACGGACTTCGGCATGCGCAGATACGCCTTCGGGCAGCAGCCGGGTGTTGCGCAGTGGAATCTGGCGATGCTGGCGCGGGCGCTCTCCCTGCTGGTGCCGGACGGGGAAGCTCTGGGTCAGGGCCTCGAACAGTATCGCGCGACGCTTTCGGACACGTACCATGCCCTGATGCTGGAGAAGCTGGGACTCACGCCGCTGCACCAGGAGGATGACCCGGCCCTCATCCAGGACCTGCACCAGTGCCTGGCGGATTCCGAGATGGACATGACCCTCTTCTTCCGCAACCTCTCGCACACGGCCCCGGGCCTGGTGGCGGATACGCGTGACGACGATCGGTCCCATCGCGGGCTCATTGAAGCGGCGTCGTACATCGGCTGGGAGCGGGGAGATCATTCCGGTCTCTTGCAGTGGCTCCATCGGTATGGCCAGAGGCTGCGGCAGGAGTCGGCGGGCGCCGAAACGATACGTGAATCGATGCTGCGCGCGAATCCGAAGTACGTGCTCCGCAACTACCTCGCCCAGAAAGCCATCGAAGGAGCGGAGGCGGGGGACCTGTCCTACCTCGAAACACTGATGAACGTGCTCAAGACGCCATATGCGGAACAGCCCGAGCGCGATGCGCTCGCCGCCAAACGGCCGGACTGGGCCCGCGATAAGCCCGGCTGCGCGACCCTCTCGTGCAGCTCTTAAGAAAACCTGGCGCATTGGCGCTCGGCGCTGCCGTCGCCTGCCTGGCCGCGGCCCGTCCCGCGCTCGCCGCGGAATGGGACACCCGCCCCGACACCTGGACGGGCGTGGACGCGCTCGGCCGACGCGTCCCTGGCGATGGAGAGGTGCCTCCCCCACGGCGCGACCGGCAGGTGGGGATATTCTATTTCCTGTGGCTCGGCGAGCACGGGACGCGTGGCCCGTTTGACGTGACGAAGATCCTCGCCCGCGACCCGAAGGCGATGGACAAGCCGGACAGCCCGCTGTGGGGACCGCTGTACGCGCCGCACCACTGGGGCGAACCCCACTTCGGCTACTACCGGTCCAACGACGAGTGGGTGATCCGGCGGCACGCGCAGATGCTCAGCGACGCGGGCGTGGACGTCATCATTTTCGACGTCACCAACCAGCTCACGTATCCGCGCTCGTACCGCGCGATCTGTCGGGTCTACGCGCAGATCCGGCGCGAAGGCGGGCGCACGCCGCAGATCGCGTTTCTGGCGCCGTTCTGGGACCCCGGCCGCGTCGCCCGCGCCCTGTACGACGACCTGTACGAGCCCGGCGACTACCGGGACCTGTGGTACCGCTGGGAGGGCAAACCTCTCCTGATGGCGGACCCGAAGTTGGTCACCGCCGAGTCGGTCGGCCGGGCCGCGCGCGAGCCGATCCGCCTGGAGGCCGGGGCGACGCTGGGGCAGACGTTTCGCGCCGAGCGCCCGCTCGCGTTCGTCGGCGCGCCGACGCCGACGTGGGCGACGAAGGGCGCCGCCGTCACCGTCACGCTTTTTGACAGGCCCGGCGGGCGCGTCCTGAAGACGAAGCGCTATGCGGACGTGACCGACAACTCCGTGCTCGGGCTCGACTTCGCGCCGCCGCTGCCGCCGGGGACCTACTACTTTGAGCAGTCGCGGCCGACCGGCCAGGTCGGCTGGTGGTCCATCACCGGCGACGTGTACCCGGACGGCCGCGCCCACGCCGAAGGCGAGCCCGCCACCGGCGACCGAACGCTGACCCTGCGCTATGCCGGCGACCGGGAGGTCTTGTTGGCCGGGGAGGGGGTGCGTCCGGACCCGGCTGCGACCGCGACGCTGGCACGCGACATCGGCGCCTTCTTCACCTTCCGCAAGCCGCAGCCCGACTACTTCCAGGGGCCGACAGGGCCCGAACAGTGGGGCTGGCTCGAAGTCTTCCCGCAGCACGCCTTCTACAAGACGCCCGGAGTTCCCGAGCAGATGGTGGTCGGCGTGGCCCAGAACGCGGTCGACGGCAGGCTGAGCGTGCTGAGCAACCCACGCGCCCGTGGGCGCAGCTTCCACAACGGGGCGCAGCCGCCCCCGGCGGGTCGGGACTTTACCGGCCGCAACTTCGCCGAGCAGTGGGAGCGCGCCCTGAAGATCGACCCCAAGTTCGTCTTCGTCACCGGCTGGAACGAGTGGATCGCCGGCCGCTTCCCGGGCCCGGCCGGAAGCCCGTTCTACGGGTCGGGCCCCGTGAGCTTCGTGGATCAGTTCGACCACGAGTACTCGCGCGACATCGAGCCGGTGCGTGGCGGCCACGGCGACGCCTACTACTACCAGCTCATCGCGAACGTGCGCCGCTACAAAGGCGCCCGCGCGCCCGAACCGGCCGGGCCGCCGCGCACCGTCCGCATCGACGGGCGCTTCGACGACTGGGCGGCCGTGGCGCCCGAGTACCGCGACGACCGCTTCGACACGACCCACCGCGACGCGAAAGGGTGGGGCACCAGCCTGCGCCACACGAACCGCAGCGGCCGCAACGACTTCGTGCGTGCGAAGATCGCCCGCGACGCCCGGTTCTTGTACGCGTACGCCGAAACGCGCGATCCGATCACCTCACGTACGCGCGGCGAGTGGATGCACCTGTACCTGAACACCGACGGCGACTGGACGACCGGCTGGAGGGGCTTTGATTTCGCTGTGAACCGGAACCCGCGCGACGACCGGCGCACGAGCCTGGAAGCGTTCCGGGGCGGTTTCTGGCGGCGCGTGGCCGAGATCGGCTACCGCGTGCAGGGGAGGGGGCTCGAGATCGCCATCCCACGCGCTGCGCTGGGCAAACTGTCCGACCCGCTCCGCGTCGACTTCAAGTGGACGGACAACACCGGGGCGATGGCCGATGCCCTGAAACTGTATTCGCACGGCGACGCCGCGCCCAATGGCCGCTTCGCCTTCCCCTATCGTGCGGCGGGCGGCGGTACGGTTCCGAAAGGCACGGCGCAACAATGACCGGCACCGGTTTCGTTGTTCTGCTGCTCCTGGTGGTCGTGGCGGGCCTGCCCGGTGCGGCGCTCGCCGCCGCGGGGCCCACGGGCATGATGTGCGAACTGCTCGCCCACCCGGAACGGACTGAGATCACCGACCCGGAGCCCGAGTTCACCTGGATCGTCCCGTTGACCGAGCGGGACGATGTCCAGGCCGCGTACCAGATCCGCGTGGCTGCCGAAGCCGACGAGGAACGATTTTGGGATTCGGGTAAGGTCGCCTCCGACCGGAACGTGGCGGTCTGCTACGCCGGCAAGCCGTTGGAATCCCGAAGTTCGTACGGGTGGCAGGTGCGAACATGGAACCGGCGTGGCGTGCCGAGCGCCTGGTCGGCGCGGCAACGGTTCCGCACGGGCGTGCTCGGCGCAAATAAAGCTGACGACGGGGGCAGGGTAGCACGCTACCCTATCGAGCAGACTGAGGTGGCGCCGGCGCGTGTGATCAACGTGGGTGCCGGGCGCTACTTCCTGGACTTCGGCCGCGCTGCGTTCGGGACGCTGAAACTGACGCTCGACTGCACGCCCGAGAAGGCGGGACAGGCCGTGGTCGTCCACCTGGGCGAGATGCGGGACGGCCCGGACCGAGTGCACCGGAAGCCGGGCGGTTCCATCCGCTACCATCGGGCGGAACTGACGCTGAAAGCGGGCCGGCACACCTATACCGTCACCCTTCCTGACCGCGACCGGCGCCGGATGCCGCCCGAGATCGGCGCGGTCATGCCCTTCCGGTATGCCGAGATCGAGTACTGCCCGTCGCCGATCACCCGCGACACCGCACGGCAGATCGCCGCCCACTACCCGTTTGACGACAGCGCCGCACGCTTCTCGTCGTCCGACCCGGTCCTGAACGACGTCTGGGAACTGTGCCGCTACAGCATCAAGGCGACCACCTTCTGCGGCCTGTACGTGGACGGCGACCGCGAGCGGCTGCCCTACGAGGCCGACGCCTACATCAACCAGCTCGGCCACTACGCGGTCGATCGCGAGTTCACCCTCGCGCGCCACACCCACGAACATCTGATGCGCCATCCCACCTGGCCGACCGAATGGATACTGCACTCGGTCCTGATGGCCTGGGACGACTACCTGTACACCGGCGACGCCGACAGTCTGGCCGCGTTCTACGGCGATCTGAAGGCGAAGGCCCTGCGCGCCCTGGCCCGCCCGGACGGCCTGATAAGCACCGTCCAGCCGCCCGTCCCGCGCGAGGTCCTCATCTCCGTCCATTCCGGCCGCATGCAGGACATCGTGGACTGGCCCGCGGGCGAACGCGACGGCTACGACATGCGCCCCGTCAACACCGTGGTCAACGCGTTCCACTTCCGCGCCCTGGCCCTCATGGCCCGCATCGCCGACGCGCTCGGGAAAGCGGAGGACGCCGCCGCCTTCCGCCGCGATGCGGCGCGGATGGCACAGTCGTTTAACGCACGCCTGTTCGATCCCTTAGCCGGCCTGTACGTGGACGGCGAGGGCAGCACGCATAGTTCGCTCCACGCCAACCTGTTCGCGCTCGCCTTCAGTCTGGTCCCGTTCGAGCGGGCGGCCAAGGTCGCCGCGTTCGTGCGCGGCAAAGGCATGGCCTGCAGCGTCTACGGCGCACAATACCTGCTGGAAGCCCTGTACCAGACCGGCCACGCCGACCACGCGCTCCACCTGATGACCGACCGCGACACCGACCGCGGCTGGGCGCACATGATCTACGACGTCGGCACGACGATCACCCTGGAGGCCTGGGACAACAAGTACAAACCGAACCAGGACTGGAACCACGCCTGGGGCGCCGCGCCCGCCAACATCATCCCGCGCCTGCTGATGGGCGTCGAACCGGTCGAGCCGGGGTTCCGCACACTCCGCATTCGGCCGCAGCCCGGCGGCCTCGCGCGGGCGGCGCTGGACCTGCCGACCGTCCGCGGGCCCGTCCACGTCGATTTCGATGCAGCGCCCGCGAAGTTCACCCTGAACGTGCGGCTCCCGGCGAACACGAGCGCCGAGGTTTATCTGCCTAGACTGGGCTCGGACGACGGTACCGTCCTTGTGGACGGGGTCCGACGCGCCGGAAGGATCTCCGGCGACTTCATCGTCATCGGCCCGGTGGGCGGCGGGGTGCACACACTGGTGCGCGAGGCGGCGGGCAAGAAATGACCGGGATCCGGAACTCGCTCGGCATGACGCTGGTCGAGGTGCCGGCCGGCTCGTTCCGCATGGGCAGCGACGCCGGGGAGTTCGACGAGCGCCCGAACCACGTCGTGACCCTCCGCAATCCGTTCCTGATGGCAACTACGGAGGTGACGAACGCCCAGTACGAGCAGTTCGACCCGGCGCATAAAACGTTACGCGGCGCCCGCGGCCTGTCGACGGAGGACAATGAGGCCGTCGTCTTCGTGAGCTGGCACGAGGCCGTCGGGTTCTGCGAATGGCTGAGCCACCGGGAGAACCGGCCGTACCGGCTGCCGACGGGAGG
>CADCTO010000211.1 GCA_902805585.1 uncultured Armatimonadota bacterium
ACCTCGAAACGCACGACGGAGCGGCCGGACTCGCCGGTGTTCTGCCCCTGCGCGCCCAGCGCGGTGGTGGAGGCGGGGGCGATGCTCGCGACGCGCCCGCGGAAGACCGCGTTCGACATGCCCTCGACGCGGATGTCCACGTCCTGGCCGACGCGCACGCGGGACACGTCCACCTCGTTGATGTTGACGCGCACCTGCATGCGGCGCAGGTCGGCGATGGTCACGATGGCCGCGCCCTGCGCGAAGCCCGCCGTCGCCGAAGCGATCAGCTCGCCCTCTTCCAGATACTTGCGCACGATCTCGCCGCCGATGGGGGCGACGATGCGCGTCTCGCCGAGCTGGACCGACTGTTCGGCGAGCTGGTTCTCGATCTGCGCGACCTGGGCCCGCGCCCGCTCCACGTCGCGCAGGCGCAGCCGGTCCTGGGCCGCGTTGGCGCGCTCCGTGTCGAGCTGTATCTGTGCCTCGCGGACGCCCGCTCGGGCGATCTCGACGGCCTCGGTCCGGGCGCCGGCGCGCAACAGGGACAGACGCTCGCGCGCACTGGTGACCTCGGTCTCGGCGACGTCGAGGGCCGTGCGCGCCGCGTCCACGTCGGACTGGGAGACGAACCCCTTGGCGAAGAGCGCGCGGCGGCGGGCGAGCGTACGGCGGGCGTCGGATGCCTGCGCCTCGGCGCGCGCGATGACCTGCCTGGCCTCGGCGACCTCCTGGGGCCGCGCCGAGGCCATCACCTCGCGCAGCCGCAGGCGCGCGGTCGCGAGCCCCGCCTCGGCGCGCCGGATCGACAGTACGGTCTGCCGCCGCGCGAGGGTGTAGCCCTCTTCGGCCTGCCGCAGTCCCGCCTGGGCGGCGGCGAGCTGCGCCTTGATGCCCTCGACCTGCCGGGCGACCTCGGTCGGGTCGACGGTCGCGATGGGGTCCCCCGCGCGGACGGTCTGTCCCTCGCGCACGAAGATGCGCAGCACGCGCCCGGCCACGCGCGACTTCACGTCCACCTTGACGACCGGCTCCAGGGTCCCCGATTCGTTGACGGAAACCGAGATGTCGCCGCGGCGCACTTCCGCCGTCCGGCCGGCGGGAGTGCGCGGCTTGCGGGCCGCGCGCACCCGCCACCCGACCAGCGCCGCCACCGCGATGACGAACGCAAGCCCGACGATGATCTTAGGTTTCGGTTTTCGCACGTATCCCCGCCGCCTCCCACAAAACGGTCCCCCGCTACGCGGAGCCCGTACAGTAGACGCGATCCGGCGCCAAAGGTTGCGCGCGGCAGGCTGCCGGGCGTAACCTTTTCCTCCTGCCCGCGTCTCATCCTTCGTGCAACCGACAGAAACGCGTATCCGCCCGTGAGCTTCTGGGAATCGCTGCGCGTCGCCATCACGGCGCTGCGCGCCAACAAGCTGCGCTCCATGCTGACCATGCTCGGCGTCATCATCGGCGTCGGGTCCGTCATCGTCATGATCTCCATCGTGCAGGGCGCGCGCCAGCAGGTCGTCACCGAGTTCGAGGGCATCGGCTCCGACCTCATCTTCGTCGAATACGCGCCCAAAGAGGGCCGCCGGGGCGGCAGCTTCGACGGCCTGCGCATGGTGGACGTCGAGGCCATCGAACGGCGCGCCGATCTGGTCGCCTACCTTTCGCCCATCGCCCAGGAGTACGTCCAGGCCACGCGCGGCACCAAGCAGGAGGGCGTCCAGCTCGTCGGCGTCACGGAGAACTTCGGGCACGTGACCAACGTGGAGGTTTCCCGGGGCCGCTTCCTCCGTCTCGACGACATGGGCACCTGGAGCAAGGTCTGCGTGATCGGCGACAAGGTGCGCCGGGACCTGTTCGGCGACGCGGACCCCCTGGGCCAGACCGTCAACGTCCAGCGCGGCGAGAACCGCGTCCCCCTGATCGTCGTGGGGCTGCTGGAAAAGAAGGGGCGGGGCTTCGGCGGCGAAGTGGACAACCAGATCTTCGCGCCGCTCCCCGCCATCCAGAAGCGGCTGACCGGCTCGGACCGCATCAACAGCATCCGGGCGCGTGCCGTCGGGGCGGGGCAGAGCGAGGCCGCCGCCGACCAGGTGTACGCGGTCCTCAAGCAGCGCTACCCGGCCAGTGCGCAGGACTTCATCGTGGACACGCAGGAAGGCCTGCTCAAAAGC
>CADCTO010000212.1 GCA_902805585.1 uncultured Armatimonadota bacterium
TTTCCGCGGGCCTGCTGCTTCTCGCCGCGGGCTGCCTGACGCTGAGCACGCTGACCGCGGACGTCGACGTCACGGGCTACCTGTGGCGCACGAGCCTGATCGGGGTCGGATTCGGCGTCTTCCAGTCCCCCAGCAACAGCGCCGTGATGGGCACGGCCCCGCGCGACCGGCTCGGCGTCGTTTCGGGCCTCCTGTCGCTGTCGCGGACGCTGGGCCAGAGCACCGGCTTCCCGCTGATGGGCGCCCTCTTCGTCGGCCTGGCGGTCGCGGCCGGCGGCCCGGGGACCGGAGGGGACCTGGCCGACGCCCCGCCCGCGGCGCTGGTGGCCGGGATCGCCGGCACGTTCCGCGTCGCCGCCCTCCTGATGCTCGCCACCGCCGTCGTGGCCGCGGTGGCGTGGCGCGGGGAACGCCGCGCCCTCCGCAGCGCGCGCCGCTAGACCCGCTTCCGCCGCCGCGCCGCCGCGGGGGCTGCCCGGGCCGTGAACGGCCCGGGCAGCCCCGGGTCGCCCAACGCGACCCCCTTCCGGAGGAATCCCCGCCGTGTGCGGGGAAAAGCACTCAGGCAGCGCCGCGCCTGCCACGCCCAAAGGGACGCACCGAACGTGAGCATCAAATCCCCCGGTCACAGGCCCGCGGGCGGGCGTGACGCCTTCGGCGGGTCCGGCCTCATCGAGGAGACGTCCCATGTTTTTCGTCGGTCCCCGGCTCCGTCTACTGCTCCTGGCATCTGTGTGCGTGCTGTTGTTGTGCGGCGCGCGGGCTGACGCGATGTTCCCCCTCACCACGCCGCAGAACAAGGCCGGCTGCGTCATCGTCCGTCAGGCGGGGGCGACCGAAGCCGAACGGCACGCGGCCGAAGAACTCGCGGCCACGCTGGAAAAGATAACGGGCGCGCGGTTCGAGGTGCGCGACTCTCTGCCCCCGGGCGGGCAGCGGGCGATCCTCGTCGGGCCGGGGTCCGCGGCGGCGTCCGCGTTTCCCGAGGTACCGCTCGGCGCGTTCGGCGCCGACGAGATCGTGCTGCGCGCGAAAGGGCCATACCTTTTGATCGCCGGCGGGAGGCCGCGCGGTACGCGGTACGCCGTCTCCCGGTTCCTGCAGCGGCACTGCGGCGTGCGCTGGTGGGCGCCCTGGGCGGCGGACATCCCGCGCCGGGCCCGCCTGGAGATCCCCGCGGACCTGAACGTGCGCGAGAAGCCGGCTTTCGAGTACCGCGAGCCGTTCTGGTTCCCCGCCTTCGACGGCGACTGGGCCGCCCGCCACTTCTATAACGGGCAGAGCGCGCGGCTGGCCCGGCAACACGGCGGCAAGATCACCTATAAAGGCTTCGTCCACACCTTCTATCCTCTGGTGCCGCCGGAGAAGCATTTCCAGCCGCACCCCGAATGGTACAGCCTGCTGAACGGGAAACGCACGGTCGAGGGCGGGCAGCTCTGTTTGACCAACCCGCAGCTCCGCGACTTCGTGGTCGCCCGGGTTCGGGAGTGGCTCAAGGAGTCGCCGGAAGCCGACATCGTCTCGATCTCGCAGAACGACTGGCACGGCGCGTGCCAGTGCGCCGACTGCAAGGCGGTCGACGACCGGGAAGGCAGCCACGCCGGGACGCTGCTCGCCTTCGTCAACTACGTGGCGGAGAAGATCGAGCCGGAGTTCCCGCACGTCGCCATCGACACGCTGGCCTACCAGTACACGCGCCGCCCGCCCAAGACCATCAAGCCCCGGCCCAACGTCATCGTGCGCCTTTGCTCCATCGAGTGCAACTTCGCCGAGCCGCTGGACCACGCCTCGAACGCCGCGTTCGCCCGGGACATCCGCGACTGGGCCAGGATCTGCGACCGGCTCTACGTGTGGGATTACACTACGGACTTCGCCCACTACGTGCAGCCGCACCCGAACTGGTTCGTGCTCGGGCCGAACGTGCGCTTTTTCCGGAAGCACCATGTCAAGGGCCTGTTCGAGCAGGGCGCCTATCAGTCGCACGGGTCGGAGATGTCCGAGATGCGCGCCTGGGTCCTGGCGCGCCTGCTCTGGGACCCGGCGCAGGACGACCGCAAGCTGATCTCGGAATTCCTGAACGGGTACTACGGACGGGCGGCGGCGCGCCCCATCGGCCAGTATCTGGACCTGATGCGCGAGGCGGCGAAGGGATATTACCTGAGCTGCTACTCACCCCCGGACGCCCCGTTCCTCAAGTTCGCCACTCTTTCCCGGGCGGAGCGTTTATGGCAACAGGCCGAGGACGCCGTCAAGGACGACCCCGACAAGCGGTGGCGCGTGCGGCAGGGGCGCCTGCCGGTGCGCTACGTGTGGCTGGTGCGCTGGTCGCCGCTCCGCCGCGAGGCGCTGCGCGGCGGGGAGAAGTGGCCGCTGCCGGCCTCGCGCAAGGCGGTGGCCGACGAATGGCTGTCCGTCGCCACCGGCCCCGGTCCGGCGGGCTGGAGCCGCATGACGCATCTCAACGAGGGCGGGGTGACGCCGGAAAGTTTCGCGGCGCGCTTCGCCCGGGACCTGCCGGAACCCCCCGGCGACCCGAAACGGTGGGCGAACCCGCCGGCCCCGGCGGATATCACAAAGGCGGTGGGCGGCGTGGACGTCCAGGACGGCGAGGCCACGCTGTACCGGGAAGGCGAACTGGCCGAGTTCCGCGCCGACGCGAAAGCCTCCGACGGGGCGGCGGTGTGGATGCCCGGGAGCCACCACGAGTGGGCGCTTCAGATACCGCTGGCCCGTCTGCCGGAGCGCGCCCGGACCGGGCGATGGGACGTGTACGTCGTCGCGCGCATCGACAAGAAGGCCGGCGCCGGACCCGACACGAAGGCGTTCACGGCCGGCGTCTGGGACAGCCAGGGGAGCGTGTCGCGGGGCGAGATCGGCGTGACCGTCGCCGCGGCAGCCACCGACCGGTACCGCTCCCACCGGATCGGGACCGTGGAGTTCAAACCGGGGCAGTACCTCTGGGTCGCGCCCGCGGCGAACGCAGAGGTCGAAGCCGTCTGGGTGGACCGGATCTACCTGGTCCCGGAGAAGCGAAGCCGGGAAGCGGCGGCGACGCCTCAAACGCCGGAGCCGCCCGGAGGGGACCGACCATGATCTACCGGATGCGGATCTATCAGGCCGTCAAGGAGAACCTGCCGGTCTTCCACCGGTTCTTTCTGGAGCGCCTGCTGCCGGTTCAACTGCGGCACGGCGCGCGGCTGGTGGGGCGGTGGCAGACGCAGGACGGGCGCGTGGTGGTCGTGTGGGAGTACGACGACACCGCCGCGTACGAAGACATCCAACGCGCCGTCCGCGACGACCCGGACTCGCTGGCAGCCCAGGAGTACCGCAAAGGGCTGGGTCCGCTGTTCACGGAGTATGAAGAGACGCTGATGGCTTCGACCCTGCCCGCGCCGGAAGCGGGCGGGGCGTAACCCGTCGTTGGTGGACGCGCACCCGCACATCGACCGGACTCCAGCGACTACGAGGGCCGCCGGCGCTTCCCGACGACGGCGATGAGGCGCCGCCCGGTGCGGACGAACGCGATCACGGCCCAGACGGCGAGCGCGACGCCGGCCAGGGCCAGCAGGAAGGCGACGATGGGCGCCGCCATTGTGAGCCACAGCAGCCCGCCCGACAGCACGTCCTCGCCCAACGAAAGGGCCGCGTTGCTGACACCGGGTGCGGTGCCGGTGCCCGTGGCGCGGAGCGCGGCCTTGCCCGAGTGGATGGTAAAGGCCGTCCCGCCGCCGACGATGAGGCCGAGGACGAGCGCGACCGCGGGGTCGAGCTGCGTCAGGACCGATGCCGCAAGGACGGTGCCGGCGGCGGGCCGGGCGACAGTGCCCACGGCATCCAGGAAATGGTCCACCAGGGCGATCTTGTCGCCGAGCAGTTCCAGGACGGTGGCGACGCCCAGGATCACCAGCATCTCGGTGCGCGCCAGCAGGCCGAAACTCTGGCCGAGCGGCAGCACGCCGGTCTTGCCCAGGATGCCGACCACCAGCAGGGGCAGCCACGCGCGCAGCCCCGCGCAGGCCGCCAGGCTGATCCCGGTCATCAGTTGGATCGCCGTTTCCACACCTCTGGTTTTCCCGAGACGCGCCGCCTTTCAACCACGGCGGTGCGTGGGTATGATACGAATGCGTGGAACGATAACGGCGGCCCCGGACGCTGGCCCGTCGTTGAGGAGATTGAGACGAATGACACGACATGTCTGGCTGCTTCCGGCGGCCGTGACCCTTTTTCAGGTGACCGCCGCGCGGGGCGCACCGTCCGATGTCGGGCCGGCCGGCGCGGCGGCGCCGGCGGCCGGTGCTCCGGCGGCGGCGGTAGAGCCGCTCAGCCCGGAGGCGATAAAGCACTACCAGGCGGGGCAGGCTCTGGAAAACCAGGGGAAGCTGGCCGAAGCGGAAGCCGCCTACCGCCAGGCGGCGGGTGCGGCACCCAGGAACGCCGCACTGCGGAGCGTGCTGGGCACGCTCCTGGTGAAACAGAACCGATCGGCCGAGGCGGAAGCGGCGTTCCGCGAGGCGGTCCGCCTGGAACCGGGGAACGGCCGCTACCAGGCGAACCTGGGCGTCGCCCTCGGGAACCAGAACAAGTGGGCCGAGGCCGAAGCGGCGTGGCGGGAAGCCGCGCGGCTCCAGCCGCAGGAGGCCCTCAACGCCGCGCAGCTCGGACAGGCGCTTGCCGAACAGAAGAAGTGGGCCGGGGCCGAGGCGGCGTTCCGCACGGCGGCGAGGCTCGACCCGAAGCGCGGCGCGTACCTTTCCGGCCTGGGCAACGCCCTGCTCTCTCAGCAGAAGTGGCCCGAGGCCGCGACCGCATTGCGGCAGGCGGCGACGCTCGATCGGAGCAACCCCTACTACTCGTATAACCTGGGCGTGGTCCACGTCAACCAGAGGCAATGGCCCGCGGCGGAGGCGGCGTTCCGGGAAGCCGTCCGGCGCGACCCCAGAGACCCGGCGTTCCAGGACAACCTGGGGGTCGCGCTGATCCAGCAGAAGAAGTGGGCCGAGGCCGAAACGGTCTACCGGAACCTGGTGCGCCAGACACCCGGAAACGCCGGCTACCAGGCGAACCTGGGCGTGGTCCTTCAGAACCGGAAGAAGTGGGCCGAGGCCGAAACGGCGTTCCGCGAGGCGGCACGGTTGGAGCCGGGGGAGGCCGCGCACTACACCAGCATCGGCCTGGTGCTGGACGCCCAACAGAAGCCGCGCGAGGCGGAGGCCGTCTACCGCGAGGCCGTCCGGCGGAACCCCGACGACGCAGGGGCCCACAACCGACTGGGGACGGCGCTTGGCTTCCAGAAGAAGTGGAAAGAGGCCGAGGCGTCGTTCCGCGAGGCGGTACGCCTGGAGCCGGGCGACGCGCTGTACCGGGACAACCTGAAGCGGATGCAGGACAACCAGAAGCAGCCCGCCGCCAGGCGGCCCGCGGCCAAACGCGCCGCCAAACGCACCGCCCGGCCCGCGTCCAAACCGGCCCCCAAGCCCGCGGCCGCCAAGAAGAAGTAGCCGGAGGGCGGTCGCCGGAGGACTTTCCCTTTCCGGCGACCGCCCCCCGAAAACGCTTCCGCGCGGCGGGACGGCGTGCTATAATCAATCATCATGTCCCCGCTGCTTACGTCGCAGGTCGCCTACATACTTTTCATCCTGTGCCTGTTCCTTTTCTACGGCTCCCTGGTCCGCCGCGGGTTCATCGCGGGACGCGCCATCATCGGGGTGGGGGTGATCGTGGGGATCGTCGCCGCCACGGTGTCCTTCTTCCATATCCCCATCGAGACGCGGCGGCAGTCCCCGCTCCTCTTCCTCGTGCTGCCCCCCGCGATGATGGCGCTGTGCGCGGCGGTCTGCGTGTGGCTGGCGTACCGCGCGCAGACGGTGCTCGAACTGGCGACGTTCTCCGTCGGCGACACGCGCGTCGGGGTCCGCTACGCCCCCGCCGCCCGGATCGAGGCGGACGCGCTTCTCCTGACGACGACCACGGTGGGGCGGATGCTGAGCAGCGTGTCGGCGGCCGTCGGCATCGCGGCCGGGAGCCAGGTCGAGAAAGCCGTCGTGGCCCAGGCGCCGCTGGGCATCGGCAAGGTGGTGGCGACGGGCGGCGGGCGGCTGGCCGTGGACCAGGTGTTCCACGCCGCCGTGCACGAGCCGCAGCGCCCCGTCACCGAGGCCGCCCTGCGCCGCGGGATGGAGAACGCCGCGCAGCAGGCGCGCAAAGCCGGCGCCGAGACCATCGCCGTGCCCGTCGGTTCGGTGCGCGGCATCCCCCTGCCCCGCGCCGCGGAGATCGTGGCCGAAGCCGTGCTCAAGCAGCGGCGCGCCTTCCTGGACATCACCTTCGTCGCCCTGGACATGCGGAGCGCGCCCGTCATCCGCGAGGCCGTCGAACGCGCCGTCAACGCCCTCACCCCCGCCGTGCGGTGACGAAAGAAATGAAGATGGCAGCACAGGCACCACCCGAGGGCTTTCGCTACCTGCCAAACTTCCTGGGCCCAGAGGAGCACTTGGCGCTCCTGCGGCGGCTCGAAGGGCTGGAATACACGCACGATCGCTTCCGGGGCCGGGAACTAAAACGCGGCTACGCCCAGTTCGGCCGCGCCTACGTCTCGTCGGGTCGCCGCCTGGAACTTGCGCCGCCGCTGCCGGAGTTCCTGGCGGTCGTGGTCGCTGGCGCTCTGCCACACTGCCCGCCGGGCTCCCACTTCGACCAGTGCATCGTCACGCAATACCCGCCAGGCGCCGGCATCGGCTGGCACACCGACGCGCCACGTTTCGGCGACTGCATCGCCGGCGTGAGCGTGGGTGCCGAGGCCAAGTTCCAGTTCCGCGCGAACGGATCGGAGGAGGCCGCCTACGAACAGCGGGCGGCACCCGGCTCGCTGTACGTCATGAGCGGCCCGGCGCGCGGACTGTTCCAGCACCAGGTCGTGCCGGTCAAAGCGTTGCGGTACTCGCTCACGTTTCGCAGTGTGGCCGACGGACCTGTGGACGGAGACGCTTAATCGCGCACTGCGTGGGACGCGAAAGGCGGCAAGTGCTATACTGAGCAGGGGGTTCAACCATACGATGGAAACCGCAGCCACGACCAATCCGCCCGCCGACGAGGCCGAGGTGGAAGCCGTTTTCGCCCGTATCCTGGAGCAGATCAAAGAAGTGCGCGAGCAGATGCAGGCGGACGACGCCGAGATCGCGCGCCTCAAAGCGGAATCCGCCGAGCTGCGAACAGAGACTCGCGCCATCCTCGCCCGGCTCCAGGAAGCGAAATAGCCGCTGATGTGGAAGCAACTCGCCGAACTGATGGCGCAGTTCTTCACCTTCACGCGGGACCTCCAGCAGAATAAAGCCGACATCAAGGAGCTGCGTGAAGAGCTGAAAGCGACTCAACAGGAAGTTCGCCAGTTGGCGACGGTCGTGGAACGGCTCATGTACGAGGTGCATCGTTCCAACGAACGCGTAGAGAGCGACCGCGAGAAGCTCATGCTTCAGTTGGAGAATGCCTTGCTCAAATTCGAGCGCCGGCTTCCGCCTGCCAATCCGAACTCCGGCGAGTAAAACAGCCTGTCATGCCGTCCCGGACATGCGCAGCGCCCCCGTCATCCGCGAGGGCGTCGAGCGCGCCGTCAACGCCCTCGCCCCCGCCGTGCGGTGACGCGGAAAACAGCAGGGCGACTTCCAAACCGAGCGGGGGCACCCATGGCGACAATACGGCACCGGGCGACAGGGCACGTCCTGGCCCGGGTAGCGGCGGGCTCCTTCGTGGGCACGTCCCTGAAAGGGCTTGCCCTCGACGGCGCGGACCTGACCGGGGCGGATCTGACCGACGTTGATCTGGGCGGGGCGCGTCTCCGGGAGGTTTCCCTGCACCGGGCGCGTCTGCGCTGGACTTCCCTGCGCGAAGCCGATCTGGCCGGCGCGGACCTGAGCCGTGCCGAACTGAGGGGGGCCGATCTGTGCGGGGCGGACCTCACGGATGCCGACCTGGGCGGCGCGGACTTAACCTGCGCCGCCTACGATAAACACACACGCTTCCCTGTCGGGTTCACGGCCGAGCATCGGCTCCGTCTCGGGATGAGCCTGCGCGTCGCCTGGAACGACGAATAGGCACTCCGAGTCGTCGGCACGGGAACGCGAAGTCGCCGGGCGCGTATCCGCCGGGAGGGCTCGTCTTCTCGACCCTGGCGGGCTTGGCCGCCCCGGCGCGTCGGCCAGCTTCCGCGTCTACGTCGTGACCGCCACCGGCAACGAGAAGGGCAGCGCCACGGTGAAGGTGGCGCGGCCGGCGGCGTAGCGGTCCCCAAGAGCCCTCACCCCCGTCCCCTCTCCCCTTCCTCCGCTCCGCGGGGGGAGAGGGGTGCCTGGGGCGCGGCCCGACTGCCGCTGCGCGCCGGGGCGCCGCCTCCGGGGCCTCCCTCTTGTGAACCCGCTGTCGAGATGGTGGCAGGCACCCCTCTCCCCCCGCGGAGCGGAGGAAGGGGAGAGGGGGCGGGGGTGAGGGGGGAGTGTCCATTAAGGCACGGCCACGAAATCTGCCAGGTGGGCCGGCAGGCGCGGGTGCGCGCGCTTGAAGTGCTGGCGGCGGTTGTGGCAGAAGACGAACAGGTCGAGCGCGCGGCGCAACGCCTTGAGGCAGCGCGAGAAGCAGCGGCTCCTCCTGCCCAGGCGGGCCAGGTAGTGCCTCAGGTCGGCGTTGGCGCCCTCCACCGAGTAGGTCTGGCTCTTGCCGGGCGCCACCTCGTGGGGCGCCGGGTACCACAAGCCCGCGTAGGCCTCGAAGCCGTCGCTGTAGTACGCACCGGCGGAAGGGGCGGCGAGGACCAGTTCTTGCAGCGCCTCGCGCGTGCGCTCCGTCACCGCGTCGTAGGCGACGATGCGGCGGCTGGAGCGCTCCACGTGCGTCAGCACGTAGGCGCGGTTTTTTTACCCCCGATGAAGGTGTACAACTCGTCCATCTCGATCACCCCCGCCTGTTCCCGCGAGAGGTCCGGGGCGGGGGGCAGCCGCGCGTGGTGGGCGTTGACCCAGTTGACGACGCTCTGGGGGGCCACGCCCAGGAGCCGGGCGATGCGGCGGAAGTTGAGGCCCTCGACGTACATCTTGACGGCCCGCAGCCGGGTCTCGGGGCTGTGGCCGGGCGCCCGGGGGGCGGGGGTGTGCATGCGCCGGCAGTGGCCGCAGCGCAAGCGCTGCGTGCCGCAGCGGTTGAGCCCGGCCCGGTTCTGGCGCGTGGCGGCCCCGCAGGAAGGGCAGCCAGGGCGTGTACTACTGGTACTCATGCCGGACTCGCACGCACGAAGCGTGCCACTATGGACACTCCCGGTGAGGGCCACATCTTGACACAACACCCCCGCAGTGGTACTATAGTGCGGTTGCAGCGACGGTCGGACCATCGGGAACGCGCACCGGAAACGGGCGCGTTTTGTGTTTGACCCCTCGCGGCGGCGTAAACGCATACAGTGCGGGCGTGCGCCCACCCCCGGGCAGGGGAGGCGCAGGCTATCTCACCCAGGAGGAACGAAACCCCCATGCCCTTGCCAGTCGAGACGAAGCAGAGTTTGATGGGCGAATACAAGACCCACGAGACCGACACCGGCTCGCCCGAGGTCCAGATCGCGCTGCTGTCGGCGCGCATCAGCCAGCTCACCGAGCACCTGCGGACTCACAAGAAAGATCACCACTCCCGCCGCGGCCTGCTGATGCTGGTCGGCCAGCGGCGACGGCTGATGAACCACCTCAGTCAGGTGGACATCGAGCGATACCGCGCCCTGGTGGGGCGCCTGGGGATCCGCTCCAAGATTTAACCAACAGCGGCCTGGACGAAAGGGCGCGCCCGCGAAAGCTAAAGGGCGCGCCCTTCGCACTTCCCGGCCGGACGGCCGCGCGCGCAGAACGCGTGCGCGGCCCGCGTGCGTCAAAGAAAAACCCAAGAGAAGACACCGAACCATGAGTGTACATTCCGTTCAGATGACACTGCCCGAGGGGCAGGTCATCACCCTGGAGACCGGCAAGCTCGCCAAGCAGGCCAGCGGCGCGGTCCTCGTCAAGGTGGGCGACACCCACATCCTCGCCGCGGCCACCATGTCGGGCGAGCCCAAAACGAACCTCGACTTCTTCCCCCTGACCTGCGACTACGAAGAGCGCAAGTACGCCGTGGGCAAGATCCCCGGCGGGTTCGTCAAGCGCGGCGGGCGGCCCAGCGAGCGCGCGGTCCTGATCTCGCGCCTGATCGACCGGCCCCTGCGCCCGCTGTTCCCCAAAGGCATGCGCAACGAGACCCAGGTGATCGCCATGCCGCTGTCGGCCGAGATGGACCACCTGCCCGACGTCTACGCCATCGTGGGCGCGTCCGCCGCGCTGACCATCTCCAACATCCCGTTCGCCGGCCCCATCGGCGCGGTGCGCGTCGGCCTGATCGAGGGCCGGTTCGTCATCAACCCGACGCAGGCGCAGGTGGCCGAGTCGCGGCTGGACCTCGTGGTCGCCGGCACGGAGAAGGCGATACTGATGGTCGAGGCGGGCGCCCAGGAGGTCTCCGAGGCCGAGATGCTCGAAGCCTTCGACCAGGCACACGCCGTGATCCGGCAGCAGTGCGCGATGATCAACGAGCTGGCCGCGCAGGCCGGCAAGACCAAGACCGAGGTCCCGCTGCACGAATACAACCAGGAGATCCTCGGCAAGGTGCGCGAGCAGTTCTCCACCACGCTCCGGCAGGGCCTCCAGGACCCCGACAAGGCGTCGCGCGAGGCGGGCCTGGCCCTGCTCATCAAAGACGTGGTCGACAAGATGACGCCGGACTACCCCGACAATGTGGCCGACCTGAAGGAGACCGCGGACAAGGTGGTCAAGGAGCAGCTCCGCGACCTGATCCTGACCGAAGGCAAGCGCCCCGACGGGCGGGGCACCCGGGACATCCGGCAGATCGACTGCGAGGTCGGCCTGCTGCCCCGCGTCCACGGCTCCGGCCTGTTCACGCGCGGCCAGACGCAGGTCCTGACCACGCTGACCCTGGGCTCCGGCGGCGACGCGCAGACCATCGACACCCTGGAAGAGGACAGCGAGAAGCGCTACATGCACTTCTACAACTTCCCGCCGTACTCGGTCGGGGAGGCGCGCCCGCTGCGCGGGCCCGGCCGGCGCGAGATCGGGCACGGCGCTTTGGCCGAGCGCGCCCTGGTCGCCGTCCTGCCCCAGGAGGACTGGCCGTACACGATGCTGCTCCAGTCCGAAGTGCTGGAATCGAACGGCTCGACCTCGATGGCCTCGACCTGCGGCTCGACCCTCGCCCTGATGGACGCGGGCGTGCCGATCAAGGCGCCGGTCGCCGGCATCGCCATGGGCCTGATCAACGAAGGCGACCAGTTCGCCGTTCTGACCGACATCCAGGGGATGGAAGACTTTTCCGGCGACATGGACTTCAAGGTCGCCGGGACCGAGGCGGGCATCACGGCACTCCAGCTCGACACCAAGATCCAGGGCATCCCGCGCCCGGTCTTCGTGGACGCGTTCGAGCAGGCGCGCGAGGCCCGGCTGTTCATCCTCGAAAAGATCAAGGCGGCCATCGCCGCCCCGCGCGGGGAACTGTCCCGGTTCGCGCCGCGCATCATCACGATCAAGATCGACCCCGAACAGATCGGCATGGTCATCGGCCCCGGCGGCAAGATGATCAAGAAGATCACGGCCGACACGGGCGCCAAGATCGACATCGAGCAGGACGGCTCGGTCCACATCGCCAGCGTCGACGGCGAGGGTGGCGAGATGGCCCGCAAGATCATCGAGTCGATGACCAAGTCGGTCCAGCCCGGCGAGATCTACGAGGGCAAGATCGTCCGCTTCCTCCAGTTCGGCGCGTTCGTCGAGCTGGTGCCCGGCAAGGACGCCCTCGTGCACGTCTCGCAACTGGCCGACCCGCCCCCGTCCCGCCCGGACGAGAACCTCAAGATGGGCGACACGCTGCGCGTGCGCGTGACCGAGATCGACGGCCAGGGCCGGGTCAACGCGACCGCGCGCGGCCTGGACGAGCCGTTCGACCCGGCCAACCCGGAGCCCGGCCGCGCCCCGCGCGGCGACCGGGGCCCGCGCCCCGGCGGCGATCGCGGAGATCGAGGCGGTGACCGTGGCGGCGATCGCGGCGGAGACCGCGGAGGCCGCTTCGGCGGCGGTGGCGGCGACCGCGACCGTGAGCGCACACGGGGCCCGCGCCCCGGCGGCCCGGGCGGCGGCGGTCGCGACCAGGACCCGGATCGTGCGCCCGCGCCGGCGGTAGCCGCCGCGGCCACGACCCCGGAACCCGAGGACGAAGGCGACGACCTGCCGCGGGCCCGCTTCCGCCCGCGGCGCTAAAACGCCCACGCGGGAAAAGGCGAGCGGCGCCCCCACCGGCCATCCTGCCGGTGGGGGCGCCGCTCGTTTTCGTCGGCCGCCGGGCCCGTCGCGGGAGGTGTGCGGGACCACGAAAACGGGAACACCAACAGCGGGCAAGCGGTGCCCGGGGCAACTCCCGTCGAAAGGAATCGAAACGCTTATGGTGTGGAAATGGGGCGGAGGCGTGGCCGCCGCCTTCCTTGCTTTGTGTAGCCTCGTCGTTGCCGCGGGTGCCGCAGCGCCGAAGCCGGCAGCGCAGAATCCGTCGGGCCGGTCCAGCATTCGCTTCGTTCACGCGATACCCGACGGCGGCCCCGTCGACATCTATGTCGGCACGAAGAAGCTGTTGACCGGCATCCCCTACCGCAAGATCAGCGGCTACTACCCTTTCCCGGCGGGAACCCACCAGATCAAAGTCACGGCGTCCGGAAACACGGAACCCCTGGTCGGCTTCCCCGTCACCCTGAAGGCCGGGATGGCGTACACCGCGGCGGCGACCGGGACGCGGAAAACCCTCAAGCCGGTGCTGCTCACCGACGACCTGCGCGCGCCGAACAAGGGGGGAGCGAACGTGCGAATCGTCCACCTGGCGCCGGACGCGCCGCCCGTAGACGTGTGGGCCGCCAAGCCGACGGAGCAGCGGCTGTTCAAGAGCGCCACGTACCAGAAGGGCACGAGCTATGCCCCGGTCCGCGCGGGGCGTTACACGCTGGAGGTCCGGCCGACCGGGTCGCCCTACGCGGTGAAAGCGGACGTGCCGGTCACGATCGCTGCGGGGACCAACGTCACGGCGTTCGCGTTCGGGCTGTTGAAAGGCGAAGACGCCCAGGCGTTCACGCTCGTCACGGCGCCCGACGACCCGAACGCGAAGGCGGCGGCGTCAACACCGCCGGCGACGCGCGCGAAACGGACGCGCGCGAAACGGGCGGCGGCGAAGGCCGGGTGAGGTTGAACGGCGGTCACACGGGGATGCAGGGCGCCGTCTGGACCTCGTCCAGGTCGGCGGTCTGCCAGCAGTAGCTGCGGTAGAAGTCGCGTTCGGCGTCCAAAGCGTAGCCCGCGTGGGCTCCGCGGGCGTCGAGCGCGATCAGGTTCATGACGGGGCGCGCGCCTTCGGGCAGGGGCAGGGTCCGCAGGTCGTTCATCGCGCGGACACAGGCGGCGGAAAGCGTCAGCCCGAACTCCATCCCCAGGACGATGCTCCGGGCCACCCCCGCCCGGATGGCCCACTCCCCGAGCCCGGTACAGGCGCACGCCCCCCAGCGGTCGTCGCAATAGTTGCCCGCACCGACGAGCGGGCTGTCGCCGACCCGGCCCGGGTACTTGAACGCCCACCCCGAGGTGGAGACGGCGGAGGCGATCCGGCCTTGTCCGTCGCGCGCGATGAAGTTCACCGTGCCGGCCACGTGGGCGGGGTCCTGGGCCAGTGTTGCCTGCGTCCCGATAGGCACCTTGCCGCCGCCCTCCCCCTCCACCGGCGGCAGCCCCGCGACCTTCCGGCGCCAGGCTTCCGCCGCCGGTTCGGTCAGCAATTCCTCCGGCTCGAAACCGCGCTCGGCGGCAAACCGGGCCGCGCCGTCCCCCACCAGCAGGACGTGCTGCGGCAGGTGTTCGAGGATCGCGCGGGCGACGCTGACGGGGTGTGCGTAGCCCCGGAGCGCCGCGACGGCGCCGGCGCGGCGCGTCGTCCCTTCCATGAGGCTGGCGTCTAATTCGACCTCGCCCAGGATGTTCGGGTAGCCGCCGACGCCGACCGTGTGGTCGTCGGGGGCGCGTTCGATCACGCGGGTGGCGGCTTCGACCGCGTCCAGGGCGCTGCCCCCGGCGCGCAGGATGTCGAGGGCGGGGCCGATGCCGGCGCTTCCGTTGCCGCTGGCGACGACGATCAACGGGCCCCGTCCCGGGCGGGCGACCAGACGGGGGAAGCGCAGGCGCCGAACTTGCCCTGTGTCAGATTCTTCGGCGGGGCTGAACCGTCGGCGGGAACGGTCCAAACGTCCTTTCCCGCCACGAAAGCGAGGGTCTTACCGTCCGGCGACCAGGCGGGGCTGGTGGCCGGTTGCCGGAAGACCGGCTTGCCCTCCCCGCCGGCCACCGGCACGAGGACCACACCCCGTGCCGGTCCCTCTTCGACGGTGACGGCCGCCGTTTTGCCGTCCGGCGACACCGCCAGGTCGTTCGGCGGGAAGGGAAGCGTCACCGAAGACAGGACGGCGCCGTCCCCGCCGAACCGGACCAGGCGGTGCCCCCCCGACTCAGGGGGCGGCGGTATCTCGCCCGTCTCCGGGAGGGGAAAGGGTTCGGGAATTTCCGAGCCGCTGCGGAAGGCGGCGGCCAGCGTGTTATCCGCCAGCCATACCGGCGAGATTTCCTGCGCCAGACCCAGGAAAAACGGGCGCGCCCCGGTCGGGGGCGACAGGAGCAGTCCTTCGCCGGTCTCCAGACGCAGGGTGGCGGCGATGGACCGGGAGTCCGGCGAGGGGCGCGCCCACGACAGGCCCGACCCTGTCGTCAACGGATCGCCCGGCAGGCGACGCTGGTCGGCCGTGGGGAAGACGGCGTTCGCGTCGCTGGTCCCCGGCGCGGTCGACACGAGCTGGCTCGACGCCAGGTAATACACGTTGCCGTCGGCCGCCCAGAACGGGCTGTCCTTGCTCGACGAGGTGATCGTGAGCGGGCGCGGTTCGGCGTCCGGCTGTGCCCCGATGAGGAACACCTGGTACCGCCCGTCGCGCCGGTCCGAGATGAAGGCCACGTCCTGGCCGTCCGGGGCCCACGACGGGGAACGATCCTCGGCGGCGTCGCTGGTCAGGGGGGCGGGATCGGATCCGTTGCCGTCGATGAGGTACAAGTCCTTGTTCCCGCTCGCGCTGGTTCCGACGAAGACGATCTTGCCGGCGGTGCTGGGGACGGAGGGGTTGAACAGGGGGGCGCCGAGATACACCCAGTAGGCGAGTCCGCTGAGAACCGCGAGGGCCACCGCGAGCAGCAGCGCTTTTTGCAGCGTAAACCGGGGACGC
Organism: uncultured Armatimonadota bacterium; assembly: GCA_902805585.1. GTDB lineage: Bacteria > Armatimonadota > Armatimonadia > Armatimonadales > Armatimonadaceae > CADCTO01. The sequence continues at coordinate 15,365 of CADCTO010000212.1, forward strand.
ATCGTTACCTGGAGATTCCGACTGCGATCGCAGAAAAGTCTGGTTCCGGCCGAGCCGGGCCGGAGGGGTGATTAAGGTATGGAGCGGCGCCCGGCACGTCCGCGCGCCGCTCCACAGGCGTCAGCGTCGTCCCTTGCGGGCGCTCTTGTACCGCGACTCCGTGCGGTCGCGCCGCGGCGGCGGGGGGCCGCCGCTCTCGCCCGAAGCGAGCTGGCGGAATACCTGCGACAGATCGAGCGCCTTGCCGCATCCGCCGCAGAAAAATGAATTGCGCGCCACCGCGGACGGAGGAACCTGCGAAGCCCGGCCACACGACGGACACTCGACGGAGATCTCGCGCCGGCCACCGCCCGGTCTAGATGGTTGCATAGCACTCTCCCTTCCCGACCGGCCCACGCGATCCGGGCCGGCAACCACCACATCCCTTCTCCCTATACGCAAAAACAGGGGCCACGGTCTCATTCCCGCCGCGGCCCCTGTCCAAAACCGGAAACGTCCGGAGCGCGCTTAGTAGCGGCTGCCCCGGTCCCGGTCGTAGCCGCCACCGCCGCCGCGGCCACCGCCACCGCCGCCGTAGCCGCCGCCGCCACCACTGCGACCGCCGCCACCGCCGCCGCCGTAGCCTCCACCGCCGCCGCCATAACTACCGCCGCTGCCACCGTAACCGCCGCCGCCGCCACCACTGCGGCCGCCGCCGCCACCGCCACCACGGTCATCGCGCGGCTTTGCTTCGTTGACGGTCAGCGCGCGGCCGCCCATCATGTAGCCGTTGAACTGCGCGATGGCCTGCTGGGCTTCCTCGTTGTTGGGCATCTCGACGAAGCCGAAGCCGCGCGACTGCCCCGAATACCGGTCCTCGACGACCGACGCCTGCGAAACCTCGCCGGCCTGCGCGAACAGGTCCTGGAGCTGGTCCGACGTCGTGCTATAGGGCAAGCCCCCTACGTAAATCCGCATAGCGGTTCTCCTGTTTACCCTCATCGACTAAATGTTGTGCGGCACGCAAACAACAGGAGTCAGAGTCCGATCGCCGGGCCGATCCCGGGGCAGCACTGTCACCGTCTGAATACCCGCGGATGGAGGGACGCATCCACGTTTCAACCTTCGCCGCCCTTGACGAAGCGACGCCATCGGAAAGCACGCGTATAGTATACCGCTGTCGTATACAAAAGCCAAACGTTTTTTCATTTTCGCGGTTCAGGCGCGCCGCCGCGCAAGGGGGCGTGAAGATCGGACGCGTCCGGCCTCCGTTCGCACCACTTCGCCTCGAACGCGGACTGCCAGCGGCCAGCTTCCCGTGCATGGCGTGCCAGTGGTCCCGCGGTTGCCGCCGTCAGCGCCCTTGTGCTATACTCCCCGTGGAATCACCGTGAAGGACGCCGCCGACACAACCTCCGCTCCCCTCAGCTGCCCGAACTGCGGCATGACGGTCGCCGCACTGCGCGCAGAAGGCCGGATGGGGTGCGCCACCTGCTACCGGGTCTTCGACGCCATCGTCGTCCAGGCAACGGCGGAACTGCACGGCGTCGTCGTCGACGAGGCGGCGACCGTGCCGCAGCGCCCCCCGCTGCCCTGGCCGACGCGCCGCGCCGAAGCGCGCCCCCCCGCTCCCGCTCCCCCGCGCAAACGTCCGTGATCCCGGCAGATACCTGCCGCGGGAATGCCGGCGCGCCGCACAGCCAAACCTGCGAAAATCTCGCACGTTTTTGACGCCGCCTCTTGTAATCCACGCCGTCTTTTGGTATATTAGTCGTCGGTTGGCAGACGAGGAGCGCGAGTGCTAACGCCCGGACGCCCCGCTGCTCTGACGACGAATTTTCAGAACCGACACATGGAGGTAGAGGCAGATGCTAAAGCCGCTTGGTGACCGCGTGGTGGTCAAGGCCCTGGAGGCCGAGCAGACTTCGCGCGGCGGCATCGTTCTTCCCGACACGGCCCAGGAGCGCCCGCAGACCGGCGAGGTGCTCGCGGTGGGCCCCGGCAAGACGCTGGACAACGGGAGCGTGGCCGCGATGGAGATCAAGATCGGCGACAAGGTCGTCTACAGCAAGTACGGCGGCACGGAAGTCAAGGTCGGCGGCGAGGAAGTCATGATCCTCCGCCAGGACGACATTCTCGGCGTATTGGAGAGCTAAGGAACTATGGCAGCCAAGGAACTACAGTTTGAAGAGACCGCCCGCCGCTCGCTCGAGCGGGGCGTGAACATCCTGGCCGACGCGGTCAAGGTCACCCTGGGCCCCAAGGGCCGCAACGTCGTGCTGGAGAAGAAGTTCGGCTCCCCGAGCATCGTCAACGACGGCGTGACGATCGCCAAGGAGATCGAGGTCGAGGACCACTTCGAGAACATGGGCGCCCAGCTCGTGCGCGAAGTCGCCTCCAAGACCAACGACGTGGCCGGCGACGGCACGACCACCGCGACCGTGCTCGCCCAGGCCATCGTCCGCGAAGGCATGCGCAACGTCGCCGCCGGCTCGAACCCCATGCTCATCAAGCGCGGCATCGACAAGGCCGTGGAGGCCGCCGTCGCCGAGATCCAGCGCATCGCCACCCCGGTCGAGGGCAAGGAGGCGATCACCAACGTCGCCAACATCTCCGCCAACGACAAGACCATCGGCGAGCTGGTCGCCGAGGCGATGGACAAGGTCGGCAAGGACGGCGTCATCACCGTCGAGGAATCCAAGGGCACGGCCACCAACCTCGAACTGGTCGAGGGCATGCAGTTCGACAAGGGCTACATCTCGCCCTACATGGTGACCGACCCCGAGCGCATGGAGGCGGTGCTCGAAGAGCCGTACATCCTGCTCTACGAGAAGAAGATCAGCGCGGTCGCGGACCTGCTCCCGCTGCTGGAGAAGGTCGTGCGCGGCGGGGGCCGCCCGCTCCTGCTGATCGCCGAGGACGTCGAGGGCGAGGCGCTCGCCACCCTGGTCGTCAACAAGATCCGCGGCACGCTCAACGTCGTGGCCGTCAAGGCGCCGGGCTTCGGCGACCGCCGCAAGGCCATGATGGAAGACATCGCGATCCTGACCGAGGGCAAGTTCATCACCGAGGACCTCGGCATCAAGCTCGAGAACGTCGACACGACCTACCTGGGCAAGGCCAAGCGCGTGGTCATCACCAAGGAAGACACCACGGTCGTCGAGGGCGCGGGCGCGCAGCAGGCCATCCACGGCCGCATCGCCCAGCTCCGGGCGCAGATCGAGAAGTCGGACTCGGACTACGACCGCGAGAAGCTCCAGGAGCGGCTGGCCAAGCTGGCGGGCGGCGTGGCCGTCATCCAGGTCGGCGCGGCGACGGAGACCGAGCTCAAGGAGAAGAAGCTGCGGATCGAGGACGCGCTGAACGCGACCCGCGCGGCGGTCGAAGAGGGCATCGTCCCCGGCGGCGGCACCGCCCTGCTGCGCGCGCTCCAGGCCATCGACAACGCCGGCCTGACCGGCGAGGAGGCGATCGGCGCCAACATCATCAAGCGCGCGCTTGAGGAGCCGGCCCGCCAGATCGCGATCAACGCCGGCCAGGAAGGCTCGGTCGTGGTCAACCGCGTCAAGGAGCTGGGCGGCAACCAGGGCTACAACGCCTCGACCGGCCAGTACGAAGACCTGCTGGCGGCGGGCGTCGTGGACCCGGCCAAGGTGACCCGGTACGCCCTCCAGAACGCGGCCTCCATCGCCGGCCTCGTGCTCACCACCGAGGCGCTGGTCGCCGAGAAGCCCGAGAAGTCCGCGCCCGCGGCGCCGGGCGGCATGGGCGGCGGCATGGGCGGCATGGGCGGCGGCATGGGCGGCATGTACTAGACTGCCGAACCGCAAAAAGCGGAACGGGCTGCGGCATCGCCGCAGCCCGTTTTTCTGTTCGTCCCGCCCGCCGCGTCAGGCTTCCTGGGCGGCTATGGACGCCGCCCTGAGGTGCTCCAGAGCGGGTCCGACTTCCGCCGCGAAGTCCTTCCACGAGCACTCGATGGACAGGCGCGAATCGTACTCGGCGGCGAGGAAGGCACGGAACAGGGCGGCGTGGTCGTAAACGCCGGTGCCGGGCGCACCCCGGTTCGTGTCGGCGGTGTGGGCGTGGGCAAGTACGTCGCAGCTCTCGACGATGGCCGACAGCGGCTCGCCGTCTTTTTCCATGTGGTAGGTGTCCGCGAGGTTCCGGACCCCGGGCCGGGCGATTCGCCGGGCGTACGCGGCGCCTTCCCCCACGGTGTTCAGGATGTTGGACTCGCCCCGGTTCAGCGGCTCGATGACCACGACCACGCCCGTCCCGTCGGAGGCGTCGGCGCAATAGCCGAGGAAGTCGTGGATCTGGCGCTCGGCCTCCTCGCGCCGGAAACCGTCGGGCACGTTGCGCGCCCCGCCCGACCCGAACACGATGATCTGGCCGCCCACCTGCGCCGCGCGCGCCAGAGCCGTTGCGACGTAGCGCCGCAGCCGCTCCGGGTCTGCCTCGGGCCCGACGATCTTGCCGGTACGCACGAACGAGTTGAACGCTTCGGGGCGCAGCGGCAGCGCCTCGATGACCTTCCGCTTCTCGGCCCAGGCGGCTTCGTCCTCGTCCGGCACCAGATCCCCGGCCACGGACAGCTCGATATAATCGTATCCAGTCTGGGCCAGCAGGGCCGCCTGCTCCGTTCCCGCGCACACGCCGAATCGCATCGTCTTCCTCTTCCCGTTCGTTGGTGCGCCCAGTATAGCCCGCCCGTCCTCGGGCTGTCAACGAACCTACGGCCCACCTATCCCCCCTGCCCCCTTCCCTGACGAGCCCCTTCGGGGAGGGAAGGGGGAGCCAGCGGCCAAGGCAACGCGAGTAGCACCGGGGCACCCGTCTGCTCCACTCCCCGCGCGGAGCATCGCCAGGAGGAGGTGGATAGCTCCCCCTTCCCTCCCGAAGGGCTCGTCAGGGAAGGGGGCAGGGGGGATAGGTGAGATATTCGGCGCCATCCGCTCCGTATAGATGTCATAACAAGTGGCAGAAGGGCTGCCTGCCGGCGGCGTCTGCCCCGGACTGGCCTGAATTGCGGCACGAAAGGCCTTGTGTTACACTTACAGCAACAGGACGTAGTGAGGTACCCGGTGGCGCTGCCACCTTCGTGCGCCGCGCCGCGGGCGCGTGGGCGCGTTTTCGTCCTCCTTCTCGTGAGCCTCTTGAGCCTTGGGGCCTTCGGGTGCGGGCGCCGTGGCGGCGCCGACCGAAAGCCCGCCGAGGCTACCCCGCGGGAACCGGCGAAGGAACCGGAGAAACAGGTGCCGCCGGTCGCCGGGACGGTCCGCGGCCTGGACCTGACGCTGACCGACGCCCGGGGGGTGATCGTGGCTCGGGTCAAGGCGCAGTCCGGCGCGGTCGGCCGGACGGGCGTGGATACCGGCGCGGCGGGTGCGGTGCAGCGCGCCGTGGCGACGCTGTACGAACAGGGAAAGGCGTCGGCGGTCATCACGGGCGACCAGATCGCCGCGGATCAGGCGACGCGGATGATCTCCGGCAAGGGGAACGTGGTCGCCCGGTCGCTCGTCCAGCCCGGCTCCCCCACCGTCCGGGCCGACGCGATGACGTGGCGGCCCGATCAGCACAAGATCCGCGGTCAGGGTAACGTTGTCCTGACGCGCCAGCCCAACGTCCGGGTGGCCGGAGACCGGTTCGAGGCGGACACGCGGCTCCGCCATTTCCGCATCACGAACGATGCCCCGCCCGTTGCGGTCGCGCGGTAGACCAAACATGATGACGAAGAGATGAAGACATACAGAATAGCTGCGGCGCTCGCGGCGACCGCACTCTCGGGGGCGTTCCTAACCGTGCGGGCGCCGGGGCAGCCGGCGGCAGCCGCCCGGAACGGCCAAATCACCCGAATCGGCGAGTTCAATATCCAGGGCGCCGCCGAGTCCGAGGTTTACCTCGACCCGAACGGCAATCGGTACACGTATGATGCCTCCGGTCCGAAAGTGGTGA